>DASRUO010000094.1:0-19367 GCA_035655375.1 archaeon
CGCGGGAAACGCTTCCGCCACTTTGGCTCTCGTGGAGGTTGAAAACGTTTCAGGGTTTGGCATAGCGAAAATCGAGGGGAAAAAAATCCTTGAATTCGTGGAAAAACCCCGCCCTGAAAATGCGCCGAGCAAGATGGCAAACGCGGGCTGCTACATAATTGAAAGGGATTCGCTTGAATTCCTCCCCAAAGGATTCAACATGATAGAGAAAACCCTTTTCCCAAAGCTCGCGGGAAAAGGCATGCTTGAATGGTTCAGGCACAAAGGCCTTTGGTTAACGACTGACACTTTCGAACGGTTGGGGAAGGCTGAAGAAGAAATCAGAAAAAGAGAGTAAGTTGCACGAGCCCCGCTCTGCGGGGCAAAACCCGTACGAGTGCGAACGAGTATGGGTTGTCGCACCCAACCGACGAAACGGTTGAGCTGAAGAAGAACTCAGAAAAAGGCGGGCGTAGCGGGCAAACCTAAATACCCAATTAAAAGTGGAGAGCAGGTTTAAGGGCAAGCTTAGACACCGCAGTGATGGCGCGGTTTTTTTGAATAAGGGAGTTTTAAATACTACTTTAGGTTTACTTTTATTGGGGTTATTGTGCCAATGGTTAGACTTTCGAATAGAGGGCGAAGGGCATCTGATAGCCGAGTTAAAAGAGTACTTGACCAGTTTGGTTTAAGTAGCATTGATAGGAGGTCTCATGGCTGGGAGATTTTGCCAAGTGGAAAAGTTGTGACTCCTTCAGGTGACCTACACGAAAAAATTACGGTTGTGAACCGACTTGGCAGAAGGAAGTTTAGAAATCAGCGTGATTGGCCGGCGGAAGCAGAAAGAAGGACTTCTGAAGGAAAAATAAAGATTTTTAGGACGGAGGACGGCAAATCAGTTAGTACTACTACTAGGCGAAGTCAATCAATTACTAGGCGAAGTCAATCAATTGGAAGGAAGCCTTATTTTGGAACGGGAACGGGTTCTTCTTATGATGCAAGTAATAGGTCTCATGTCCCTAGGCGTCTTGAAACTAAAACGAGAAAGCAGATTAATAATATGGCAAAAAAGGATATAAAAACAAAAAGAAAAAATAGGAAGGCTGCTAAGAAAAGGGGATGGATACCAGGGTTTTAATTATTTTTTTATTCTATATGCTTGAAAAAAAAGTCATGGCTTTCGACAAAATAATGGACGGGAAGGGAAAACGCCTTTTCAGGGAGCACTCCTACAAGAGGCTTGCTGAAGAGGGGGAAGATGCCGAAAAGCTCTTCAAGTTTTGAGCAGGGAGACATTGCAATAGCCAGCATTGTTTACTCCAGCCATGCCGGCTTTAAAAGGCGCCCGGTTTTGGTTGCAAGCAACACCGATTACAACAAGTACTCCGAAGACCTGATAGTGGTGAGCATCTCCTCCACGCCGGTGAAAAGAAAATTTGACGTCAAATTAACAAATGATGATTTGGCTGAAGGGGAACTCCGGCTGGAAAGCAAAATCATAACAGATTTTCCCACCACAATAGAGAAAGCCCTTGTTTCGGAAAAAATCGGCAGAATTTCCAGCCAAAAACTTGGGGAAGTGAAACAAAAAATCAGGGAACTGTACGGGATATAAGGCAACCCCGTTGGCTAAAACATTTTCCCGTGCTTTTCCCTGCGGTGCCTGTAATACTTCCACGCGAGGAATGCGAGAATCGGAACCGCAACAATGAGGGTGAGCGCCTCGAAGTACTGGCTCAGGAACGAATTGATTTCCGCGCCGTAAAAATAAATCACGCCCGCAACGAGGAAAAACCTCGCGCCCCTTGAAAGTGCGGAGGCGAGAACGAATTTTTTCAGGTCCAATTCCATCATTCCGGAAAAAATCGTGAAAACCTTGTAAGGTATAGGCGAAAAGCCGGCAATGAAGACAATCCACGAGCCCATTTCAGAGTAAAGCTTCTGCACGTGTGAAACCGTTTCCTTTTTCGCGAACCTCAAGAGCAGGGGCTCGCCGAACTTTTTCCCCAAAAAGTAGCCGAACAGCCCGCCTAAAACTGAGCCGAGTGTTGCAACAGCGGCGTAAATAAAAGCGTTTTCCGGGCTCGCTAGCGAGAAAGCTATAAGGAGCACGTCTGGCGGCACGGGGAAAAAGCTGCTTTCCGCGAACGCGAGCAGGAATAACCCTAAAAGGCCGTAACCGCCGAAAGAGGCAAGAGTCCAGACCAGCAAATCATCGAAAAGGGGCATTGCAAGCACGCAGTATTAACCGGAAGTTATCTATAAGAGCGGTGCAATTGCTTTTAAAAGAATTTACTAATGGAATGTTAATGTTAATTTTTTCAAGAGGCTTTTAAATTGAAATCCGGGAAAAAATTCCTTTTGCTGCTGGCTTTTTCAGTGCTGATTTTTTCAGTTGCATCCGCAGGCACAGCGCCTGTGGTGACGGCCACGGCACCTGCAAGCGGCACCTACCTTAAAAGCGGCGCCTCGCAAAGCATCACTTTCACTGTAACCGATTCGGATTCCCCAGCGGATGTGAACGCGGTGATTTATTACAGTTCAACAGCCGGCGCGAAAACAAACAAAATCACCGACCCTGACCTTAATCTACTCGCTTCAGGGGTCTGCGGCTCCACAGATTTCAGCGCGGGCGCTTCATGCACTTACTCATGGACCGTGCCCTCGGCTTCCGATGGAAATTATTTCATTGATGTCACGGCAAAAGACCTGAGCAATGCCGATGAAACCACGGCAAGCAGCGCCTCTTTCGTGTTGGACAGCACCGCGCCCACGGGCTCGATTTCCGCAAGTGTTTCAGAAAATGATGTGACGGTGACTTATTCCGGCTCTGACGCGCTCAGCCCGATAACCAAATACGAGGTGAAAAGGGATTCTGAAAGCTATGTGGATAAAGGCACAGCGACAAGCCACCCCTTCAATGATTTGAGCAACGGCGACCACAATTTCACCGTCAGGATAACGGATGCGGCGGGAAACACTTTCGAAACAACAAGCACTCCTGCAACAAACGTGAATTTTTCAGCCGGGCCGAGCGGAACGCCGGCAATAGATTCTGGCACGCACGAGGAAGACACATGGACAAGCAACGACGACCCTGAATTCACTTGGAGTGAGGTCAGTGGCTCAAGCATTGTTTACAGGTATGCGCTCAACACTTCTTCAGACACGACAATAACAAACTCAACAAGCGATAACAAAACAGATAGGAGCCAGTCCTACTCAAACATTGATGAAGGCACCAGATGGTTCCACGTGGCGGCATGCAACACCAGCGGCTGCGGGCCTACAGACCATTACAAGATACTCATTGACAATACCGGCCCAAGCGTTCCCGGAAACCTTTTCGGCTTGAGCCAGAGCGACGGCAGCATCTACCTTTCATGGGACGCCGCTTCTGACGGCAACTCCGGAATTGACTATTACGTTGTTTACAGGAATGTAAAGCAAAAAGTCGGGGACAGGGATTTCCTGCCGACAGACCCGGGAGTAAGGAAGTTTTCGGACATCACAAGCAGGAATTACACGGATGAGGACGGCCTCACGGCAGGCCTGGCGTACTATTACAGGGTCCAGGCCTTCGACAATGCGGGCAATTCAGGGAGCATGAGCTCCGTGAAAAGGGTTCTTAATTCCGCGAACGCGTGCGGCCTGGCAATATCTTTTGACGTGCCGGAAACGGTGAAAGCAGGGGCACTGAACGTCAAGGCAACGATTTCCAATGGCAACATTTTTGCCGCGGCGCTGAAAATAAAGATGCCGGGGAAAAGCTTTGAAACGATTGCGGAAGCCGACAACAAAAGCTCAATAGAGAAATCTTACGATGTGCCTGAAAACCTTGCGGGAACGGCTTCCGTCACGCTCACAGGAAAGGATGAGAACGGCAAGGCATGCGACGAGCTTTTAGAGTTTGAGGTTGACTCAATCAAGCCTGAAGCGGAAATCCTTTCACCCGCGCAAGGTGCGGACGTGGAAGGCAGCGCGAAAATCATTGTGAGGGCAACCGATGAGGGCTCTGGAATTGAAAAAGTTTCAGCCGCGATTGACGGCAAGGATTTGGGCGAGTTTGAAAAATCCGGAAACAATTTCGAGGCCGAATGGAATTCCAACTCGAAGGAAAACGGGGAATACGATTTAGAGGTTACGGCAACGGACAAGGCCGGGAATGAAGCCACGGTTAATGGAAAAATCAGCGTGAAAAATGTGGATGAAAACCTTTACGCGGAAAAAGTTTACGTTTTCAGCGCGGAAAACCTTGAAAGCGCGCTCCGCGAAGCAGGATTGAAAAGCGGGCTGGTGCAGCAGGCTGTTGGCCTGATTGGCGAGTTTGGCCCCGAGAGGAGGCTTGAAATAGTGAGGACGGCTTCAGGGCTGCAGGCGACAATATTCATTTCAGTGAAGAATTCTTCCGGCGAGGCTAAATCAATAGAGGTTGTGGAAGTAATACCTAAAGGCGTTGCCTCGAGCGCGAGAATCATTTCAAGCGACAAGGCGTTTTCAGTGCTTGAACAGGACCCCTCAATAAAGTTTGATTTGGGAGAAATAAGGAACGGCGCAACATTGGAATTTTCATACGTTGTGGGGCAGGCCTTGAGCGAGGCGGACGCCGACAAAATCGCGGTCGCTTTCACCGGATTCGAAAGCCCGCCGATAGTGCTGAACGCCGGCACTGAAAGCCCGATAGAGTTTTTCGCCCTGCCGGATTACTGGTGGATAATATTCGTAATAGTGGTGCTTTTCATCGTTTTCCTCATAATTCTGGTGCTGTTCGGCGGAGGGGCATTCCTCCTGCACAGGCATTACAGGAAAAAAGGGGAAAGCCTCAGGGGGAAAATAAGCGAGATTTTCGGGGGCTCCGGCGGCGGGAAAAGCGCTGAACCGGAGAAAAGGTTTTCTTTCAGGGAAAAGCCCTGAAAAAGCTTTTGCCGCCTTAGCCTGCCTTTTCCGCAAACCCTGACAGTAGCCTAAAAAACATTTCATTCTTTTTCTTTTGGTGGCGTGGCTTAAATGAACGGGAACATGGTTACAGTCATTGGCGCGGGGCCCGCGGGAAGCGTTGCGGCGCGGAAAATCCAGGAACGCGGATGGAAAACCGTTTTAATTGAGGAACATCCTATTGTTGGAAAACCGGTTAACTGCACGGGCATCATAAGCGCTTCAGGCGTCAGGGAATTGGGCCTGATGAAAGAAGCCGGAGAAGTCCTGATGAACAAGGTTAAGGGCGCGCAGATTTTCTCCCCCAACCATGAAATGATTGAGGTGAAAAGGCCTGAAACGGTCGCCTACATTGTTGACCGCGGCGCTTTTGACAGGGTTCTGGCACGCGAAGCGGTTGAAGCAGGCGTTGAATTAAAGCTTAACACTAAAATGATTGACATCCGCAACGAAACGGTTTTCGTGGAGCACAAGGGAAGGGGCGAACTCATCAAATCAAAAATAATCGTGGGCGCTGACGGCGTCAATTCCAAGACAAGGAAGATTTCCGGAATTGAAACCGGCATAAAGGATTACGTGCACGCGTACCAGGTTGTCGCGGAGGGAAGCTTTGACCCTGATTACGTGCAGGTTTTTTTCGGGGATTACTCGAAAAAGTTTTTCGCGTGGATAGTTCCCGAAAGCGCGGAAAGGGCGCGCGTGGGACTGGCCAGCACTTCCGGAAACATAAGAAATGATTTCAACGTTTTCATACGCGAAAAAAACATCAATGGAGAGATGTGCGACAGGTGCAGCTCCTTAATACCTGTGGGGAAGCCTTTCAGGGAAACGGTGAATGGAAACATCATGCTTTTGGGGGACGCCGCTTTCCAGACCAAGGCGAGCACGGGCGGCGGAATCCTTATGGGCATTGAAGCCGCGGGAATACTCGCGGGAACCTTGGATGCGCATTTCAAGGACAAAAAGCCGCTGGAAGATTACGTGAAAAACTGCTCGGAGCTGAACAGGGAGCTTGAACTGCACTGGAAAATCAGGCGCTACATGAACAGGCTTGGCGAGGACAAAATTGACGGGCTGTTCAGGAAAATGAACAAGGCCAAAATCGGGGAATTCCTGAACGAGCACGGGGACATGGACAAGCCTTCAAGGTTTATCGGGAAAATAATGTCTAAGCCTTCAATGTGGGGGCTTTTCCCGGACGCGGTGAGCTTTTTCAGGGCGTGAAAAAGCCGTGCCTGAATGCGGAAGCCTTTGCAGGGGGCGGCTGAAAACACACCGAAAAAGGGATTGATGCGGGTTTGCTTTTATGCAGAGAATAATTCTCCACGTTGATTTGGACTACTTTTACGCGCAGGTTGAAGAGCTGAGTAAGCCGGAGCTTAAGGGAAAAGCTGTTGCTGTTTGCATGTTTTCCGGCAGGACAAAGGATTCCGGCGCAGTCGCTGCCGCGAATTACGAGGCGCGCGCTTTAGGGGTGAAGGCGGGGATGCCGATAGCTTTCGCGAAGAAAAAGGCGCCTCAAGCCGTGTTCCTTCCCGCTGACAGGGAATATTACTCTGAAATTTCCGGAAGGATTATGGAAATACTGCGCGGCTTTTCCGGAAAATTCGAGCAGGTGAGCATTGACGAGGCATTCATTGATGCAACGGAGCAGGCTAAAGGGAACTTTGCTGAAGCCGTAAAAATCGCGGGACGGACCAAGGCTGAAATACGCGCGAGGGAAAAACTTTCATGCTCCGTGGGCGTGGGGCCGAACAAGCTGATGGCGAAAATGGCTTCCTCAGAGAAAAAGCCTGACGGCCTTACAATTGTGAAGCCTGAACAGGTTAAAGAATTCCTGCGCGGGAAAAAAATTTCGGATTTGCACGGGATAGGGCCTAAAACATCGGAAGCGCTCGCGGGAAAAGGCATCACAACGATTGCGCAGCTCGCGGCAACTCCTGTGGGAAAAATGCGGGAATGGTTCGGTGAAAACCGCGGAAAGCTTTTCCATGAAAAGGCATTGGGAATTGACGACAGCGAGGTTGAGGAAAGGGAGCGGCAGCAGTTTTCAAGGATTGAAACCCTGAAGGAGGACGCTTCAGGCGCGAAGGTTTTGTTTGCGGAAGCGGTAAAGCTTGCGGCGGAGTTAAGCGGGAAGGCGAAAGCCGAAAAAGTTTTCTTCAAAACGGTTTCAATAATCCTGATTTCCAACAAGCTTGAAGGCGTGGCGCGGAGCAGGACGATTGCGGCGCCGTCGCAGGATGAAAAGGAAATCGTTTCGGTTGCGGAAGAATTGCTTGAAGGTTTTTTTTCCGCCAATAAGGGGTTTGTTGCGCGGCGCTTCGGCCTCGGCGTGAGCAATTTTGAGAGGCCTGAAAACCAGAAAAAGATTTTCGAGTTTTAGGGCTTGAAGGCGGCAAAGAAACCGCGACTGTTGCGGCCAAGATATGAAACCGCCAATTTTTTGGGGGCAAATTGATAGGCTTTAAAGATACAAAATTTCCGCCTTCTGTTTTAAAGCAAGGGTTTTTTATAAAGTTAATGCGCAAGTTGTTAAGGTGTTGTAATGTATTCTGAAATGGTTTACAAAAAGCTTGAAAACATTGAAAAGGAAGTTAAAAGCCTGCGCAAAAACCTGAAAACAGACAAGAAGGCAAGCCTTAAAGGCATTCTTAACGGCCTAAAGTTTAAAGAACGGGATTTTAAGGAAGCGGAAAAATCATTGTTCAGAGCGTGAACAAAAGTGCTTTTTGTCACAGACACGCACGCTTTAATCTGGTTCCTCACAATGCCTGAAAAGTTAGGGCTGTTGGCAAAAAAAGCATTTGAAGAAGCAGAAGAAGGAAAAGCAACAATAATCATCCCCACAATCGTTCTTGCAGAATTGCTCTACCTGCTTGAAAAAAAGAAAGCCAATAAAGACTTCGGGAAAATAGTTGAGAAGGTTGAAAAATCCTCTAATTATACGGTTGCCTCTCTAGACATGGAAGTTTTAAAACGAGTGGAGATTATTAAAAACATTCCGGAACTTCACGACAGGATAATCACTGCTACTGCACTAATATTCAATGCAAAAATAATAACAAAAGACTCGCAGATAGCAAAAAGCAAGAATGTCGGCGTGGTTTGGTGAAGAACTCACGCCTGAAGGCGTTGGCTTCCGTTGGGTAATGAAAGTTACATGGCTTAAGGCTTCAGACCTTTAGCACTTTTAAACAAAATTTTCCACAATTATAGTATTTCGAAGTGGTCCGATTTTTTCCCTTTCATCGCACGCAGCCTTTCCTTCAGCTGCATCGGCTGGTTAAGGCGCGCGCCACTTTCGGGATGCGAAGGCTTTTCAATGGGCGCGAACTGATTTGGAGAAGCCTGTTCCGGCGCGGGCTGTATCGGCACGGGAGCGCTTTCAACGGCTTTCTGCCTGAAAGCGTCAAGGGTTGAAGTGTGCCTCGCCCTGATGGACTTGGCCATGCGGTTGATTTCATCAATCGCGCCCTCGCGGGACTCGCCCTCGTAATTGCACTTGTTGCACCTGTAAAGCGTTCCGTTGAGGTACTTCATGTCAATTGAGGCGCATTCAGGGCAGTACTTCAGCCTCATGCTATTATGGAAGCACTCCGGAGAATAAAAAGGTTTGGGTTTTTAAAAGCGCTGAAAGGGGCAAAAGCTACCTGACAGCCCCGCTGGATTAGAACGCGGTTGTTGAGAATAATTCAAAGCAGCTTTTTTAGTTCTTCCGGCGTTATCCCCGCTTGCGCCAAAATGCTGCGCAAGGTTCCGGTCTTTAGTTCTTTCTTGTGCATTGGAAGAATTACTCTCTTTGTCGCGTCGCCGGAATGTTTCAAAACCAAGTGGCTTCCTGTTTGGTGATGAACATAAAAACCCGATTTCCTCAAAGCCTTGAAAAGCTTATAGGGTTTGACGGAAAGCAACGAAGTCACTTTTAGGCACTTATTACTACGCGGACTTTTTCATGCTTTGGCTCCAAAGAAACATCTTTCGGAAGGGGCAAACCATCTTTTAAGAGGCTTTCGCAATAGCCCTTGATTGCGTCAGCAATCATTTTTCTCGCCTCCCGCATGGATTCTCCCTCGCTGATGCAGCCCGGCAGTGCAGGCACAATAATGGTGTAACCGCCTTCGGGCTGCGGCTCAAAAACAGCGGTATAATTCAGCACTCTTTCCTTCTTGAGATTAACCATAAAAGAACCACTGGAACATATTAGTGCAAATGGTTAATTTAAAACTTTGCAAAAAAGGAAAAGCCGCCTGATAGCCCGGCCGGATTCTGGCAAAGCCACAACATAGCAAAAATTAGCGCTTTTTCTTTTGGTACAGCAATCAATTTCTTTTCTTTTTTGGCACAGCTTCCACGTCTCTTTCTTTTTGGTACAGCTTTTTCTTTCTCTGCCAGAGAAAGAAAAAGGTGTAGCCCCATCCGGATTCGAACCGGAGTCCTGGGCTCCAGAGGCCCATATCCTCTCGACAGAAACCAGCACTTACACTAATGTAAACTGTATCTCTTTGGCCGCTAGACGATGGGGCTACAAACTGGATTATTTAAAGCACCTGACAACCTAGCGAGTTTTGCCGGGTGCCTGAAACCAATGGATTAGGCAAAATTTAAAATACGTTCTTTCACGTTTTCGCGCCTGATTTTGGAAGCGCGCAGAGTTAGATAAATCTTATTAAGGCGGAAAGGCTATTTTTATTGTTCCGCATGCCGAAAACGAACCGAGCGATTGAGTCACTGAAAGCCGTTGCAGGCGAAAACAAGAGGAAGAGGCTGGAGCTCGCGCTCGAGGAAATGAAGGTCAAACTCAAAGAGATTGACGCGCTCCGCAGGGGGCTTGAAAGGGAAGAGTTTTCCGGCATCAGCCCGCGGAAGTCGAGGGAAATGTTAGAGGAAATCAAGGTGCCGAGCCTTGAGTCCATAAGGCACAAGGCGTGAAGCGGCTGAGCGGAATGCTTTTCAGTGAAACCTCCGGAAAAAAAATCATCGCAAAAGTCAGGGTTGCGGACACTTCCTTCAAAAGGTTTAAGGGTCTCATGCTTGAGCGCGGGAAAAATTTTGATTACGCGCTCGTGTTCCTGCTGCCTCGCGAAACGCGTGCCGGCGCGAGCCTCCACATGCTCTTCGTTTTTTTCCCGATTGATGTGCTGTTCCTTGACGCCGGAAAAAAAGTCGTGGATAAAGCAACGCTTCACCCTTGGGCGCTGAACTACACCCCGAAAAAGGCCGCGAAATTCATTGTGGAGCTTCCCGCGGGAAAGGCTTCCCAAGTAAAGCTGGGTGAAAAAATCGGGTGGAAAATTAAAGGGCAAAAAATTTAAGGCCTTAAAAATTAAAAACGCCGGAAAATTAGTTGATGAAAAAATCCGTGTTCGCTCAGACGCTGTCCGCGTAAACGTATTTTTCCTTGCACCTTTCGGAGCAGAAGTGCGAGTAGTAAAGCGCGGTTTCGGTGTTGTCCTTCGAGATTTCCTTGCCGCACACCCTGCAGTTCTTCACGCCCTTGGCTGGCTTGGTTCTCTCCTTCTTCGGCGGCAATCCGGTCAAGTAGTGGCTTAAACCCATAATCAATCTACAAAAGTATTTCTCCTTCAGATGGGTATTTAATATTAATTTTTGGGCAACGGCGCATGGTTCTACATAAAAAAATTCCCGGAATTTTTTGCAAAAATACCGGAGCACCGTTAAATAAGAACGCCGTTTTTCCGGCAAAAACATTTAAAAAAACAACCAATCAATAATACGTCAATTGACGAATAATAGAGGGGTTGTTTTGGCGCAGGAAAAAACGGTTTTTGAAACCCTGGAAGTGGAAAAAACGCTTGGCTGGCGCGTTTTCAGGCTGCAGGAAAGCGAAATAGCGAGAATAATTTCGTCCGGCAACGCAAGGGAAATTGTAAGGCTGAGGAACGGGAAAACCGTTTACGTGCTGAAAAACCTCCCGCAGTTAAGCTCGGAAGAGGCGCTGCTTTTGATGGAAGCGCTCGAAGAATTCAGGAAAAGCGCGGAAAACCGGAACAGTGTTCCCGCGGAAACGCTCGAAAAATACTGCGGCCAAAACGGATTAGAGCTTGAAACCACGCAGCTTTCTTACCTGAAAAAAACCCTCGAACTTTTAAGCAGGCCCGCGGGAATGATTTCGGAGTTGCTGCAGGACGAAGAGCTCGAGGAAATAGCGGTGACAGGCCTCGGGAAAGCGAAGCCTGTGCGCGTTTTCGACAAAACCTTCGGCTGGCTCCCCACAAACCTTTACTTTTCAAGCGAGGAAACTTTCCGGAATTTGGTGAACGCCATGGCCGGCACAATCGGCAGGAGGATAACGCTGCAGAAGCCGAAGCTGAACGCGGTGCTGAAGGACGGCTCAAGGATTAACGCATGCATAGAGCCCGCGTCCTTTTCGGGGCCTTCACTAACGATAAGGAAATTCAGGAAAGCCCCCTTCACCCCGGTGGAGCTCGCCAGGCTTGGCACTGTTTCATTTGAGGAGCTCGCATTCCTCTGGCTCGCTATCCAATCCGACTGCTCAATGCTTGTGTGCGGCAACACGGGCTCAGGAAAAACCACGCTTTTAAACAGCCTTTTCAGCTTCGTGCCGGAAAACGAGCGCATAATATCGGTTGAGGAAACGCCTGAAATCAGCGTGCCGCACGAGCATTACGTGAAATTAAACACCGCGGAGGAAATAGGCTTGGGCATGCAGGAACTGATAGTGAACACGCTGAGGATGAGGCCGGACCGCGTGATTGTCGGCGAAGTGCGCGAGGCGGGGGAAGCCAAGGCGTTCATGGACACGCTGCTCGCGGGGCAGGGTAAAGGATGCTACGCAACTTTCCACGCGCAGTCGGCGAATGAGGCGCTGCTCCGCCTCCGGAGCTTGGGATTGATGGAAGCCGACCTCGCATCAATCGATTTAATGCTCGTGCAGAAAAGGTGGACTGACAACAGCGGCGGAAAAACCCGCGAGCGCATGAAACTTCTCGAAATCTGCGAAACCTCCGCGAACCCCAATGGCGGCGTTTCCGCGGAAAAAATTTTTTCCTACAACTTCGCGAAAAATGAGGCGGAAAAGGCGAAGCGCCGACCCTCCATTTACGGAAAAATCTGCGGGAGCTTCGGGTTTCGGGAGAAAATAATCTGGAAAGAGGTGAAGGAAAGGGCGGCTTTCCTTAAGGAGCAGGAAGGCAAAGGCATGGAGGAGTTTTTCAGTGCGGTTCAGGGTTATGGAAAAGCTTGAGGAAATATCCGAGGCGCTGCGGAATGCCGGCTCAGGTGAAAGCGCGGAAAAACACCTTGCGCGCTGCGCGAAAATTGCCGCACTGGCGTTCATCGCTTCGTGGCTTTTGTGGAACCTTTTCAGCGAAGATTTTTTTGGGGGAATGCTGTTCTCCCTCGCATGCAGCATCACGGCATTTTTCTTTTTGCTTTACAGGCCGAAGCTCCTGCTCAGGAAAAAGGCCTCACAGGTTGAAAAGCACCTGCCCTTCGCGCTCATGCAGCTGAGCGTTGAACTCAACATAGGCGTGCCTTTCGACAGGGCGCTTGAAAGGGTCGCAAACTCGGATTACGGGGAACTTTCAAAAGTGCTTGGAAAAGCGCTGAAGCATTGCACCAAATCCGGCCTTTCAATACCTGAAGCATTAAGGGAGGCCGGCCGTGAAAGCGGGTCAAAGCAGTTCAGGCGGAGCGCCGCCCAGATAACCGCCATTTACAGCCACGGCACAGTGAAAAACCCTGGGGAAATAATAAGGAGAATCGCGCTTGAACAGCTTTCAAGGCAGAAATCGGAAGCGAAAGAATTTTCCGGGAAAATAGCGGTCGTATCACTGGCGTTCATAGCGGTTTCAGCGATAATGCCGGCGCTCTTTCAGGCTTTCACAATCGTGGGGAGCTCCTTCATTGAAATGCCTTTAACCGGAATTGAGGTTTTACTGGTGATTGCGGTATTATTCCCGTTAGCGGACGCGGCAATGCTTTTATACATCAAATCAATTACGCCGGAATTCCTGAAGGGCTGAACATGAATCTTGAAACGCAGAATGCCACGCTTGAATTCGTGGAAATGCTTGAAATAACGGGATACAAAAAAGGCGTCCAAGGCTTCCTCCGCGAGTCCGCGGCATTGGGCGCGGCATTGTCAATGATTGTGCTGTATTACGGCCTCTTCGTTGCTGAAAGCGGAAAAATCGCGGCGCTCGCGCTTGCCGCTTTCTTCCTTCCCGCGGCGCTGAACTATTTTTTCAGGCTCTACTTTTTCGAGGCAAGGAAGAAAAAAATCGAGGAAGACGTTCCTGACATGCTGCTGCTCGCGTCTTCCCTGCCTGAAAGGACGGGCGTGAGGCAGCTTGTGTCATTCATGGCTTCCTCCGGCAACGGGGCGCTGAGCGCGGAGTTCAGGAAGGCGGAAAATGAAATAATCGCGGGGAGCTCAATAGAGGAATCGTTTGAAAGGATGAAGCTGCGCAATAAATCCCTTGCACTTGGCCGCGCCCTGGACCTTTTGCTCAACGCCCTGAGGTCGGGCGCTGAAATGAGCTCGGCTTTCAGGGAAACCGCGCAGGATTTCATGGAAACAAACTCGATTTTGAGGGAGAGGGCCGCGAACGCCACAATTGAAAAATACACTATGCTTGTCGCCGGCGGCCTCATTGTCCCGCTGGTTTTGGGGATGCTTGCCGGAATGATTTCGTCGTTCAATTTTTCCTCCATGGCGGATTTGGGCATAGGCATGGGCGAGGCTGCCAGGAAGGAAATTGTGGAATCGGCGCTGCTCGGGAACATTTTATACATCGCGGAGTACGCGCTCATCGCCTCGGCTTTCGTGGCGTTCCAGGAAGGAAATTCGAAAAAAGCCGTCCTTTACGCTTCGGTGCTGGTGCCGTTAAGCGTTGCCGCGTATTATGCGGGGAAAATCGTGGCGGGGTAAGCAGCGGCGGCGGGTTTTTATATGGTTATACAGTATAACTATTTGGTTGAAATGATTGAGTGCGAAGTCCAATTGAAAAAATGGGGCAATTCCATTGGCTTGATAGTGCCGAAAGAGGCGCTGAAAAAAGACTCCCTGCGCCCGAACCAGAAAGTCAGGGCGATAATAACACCGGTTAAAACGCTGAGGGTGAGAGACCTTTTCGGGAAAGGCAGGCTCAAAACGCCTACAAAACAGCTCATGAAACAGATAGACAGGGATTTGGAGTAGGGAGCGGGCACAATGAAGTATTTTTTCGACACCTACGCCCTGTTTGAAATATACAGGAAAAACACGTCATACGGAAAATTTCTGGGCGAAGAAATAGTGACAAGCAGCCTTAACCTCGGGGAGTTTTACTACGGTTTCCTCAAGGAAGGGAAGAAAAAATCCGGCCTGGAATGGTTTAACAGACTCAGTGGCATGGCAATTCGGGAAAGTGCGGAAACGGTCAGGAAAGCCATGGAGTTCAGGCACAAAAACAGGGGCAGTAAATTCTCATACATTGACTGCATCGGCTACATATTGGCAAGGGAGCAAAAACTTCTGTTCCTCACAGGAGATGGGCAATTCAGGGGAGTTCCGGGAGTGGAATTCGTGAAATGAGAGCACGCAGGCAAACACGAAAGCATTTTAAAAATAATTAAATCGGTGCCGCCGCGAAAGCAAAAACAATTTAAACCACTTACGACTTATAGTAAAAAGCGGTTTTCATGAAGGCTGAGTTTGAGTTCGTTGAGTTCGGGAAGCAGAATTTTTCCGGCTACACGCTGATTGAAGGCTTTCCGGGCATGGGGCTTGTGGGCACGATTGCCGCGAAATACCTCGTGGAAAAGCTGGATTTTGAAAACGTGGGCTACATTGACTCAAACGTTTTCCAGCCGATTATAAGGATTCATAAGGGCCTTCCGGTGAGGCCTGCAAGGGTTTACGCGAACAAAAAAAAGAAAATCGCGGTGCTTCTCGCGGAGCAGGTCATTCCGGGGCATTACGCTTTCCTCGCGGCGAAGAAAACCGTTGACTGGATTAAATCAAAAGGTGTGAAGGAGCTTATATCCCTTTCCGGAATTCAGGCGGCGCCGCAAACACCGGACAAGGAAATCATTTACGGCATCGCCGCAAACACCGAATCAAAGGATCTGCTGAAAAAGTACGGCCTTAAGGAGATAAGCGAGGGCATAACAACCGGCGTTACGGCGCTCATGCTTCTGGAGCTCAAGAAATCCGATTTTAAGGCGATTTCAATACTCGCGAACGTTGAAATGACGGCCGATTACAAGGCTTCGGCCGAGGTGCTGAAAAAGCTGAATGAGATTTTGGGGCTGAACCTGGACGTTGAGCCGCTGCTGAAAGAGGCCAAGGAAACCCAGAAAATGCTGATAGAGCAACTGCAGAAGCTGAAAACCACGAAGGACAGCGCTGAAAGGTTTGAAACCAAAACTCCGCTGATAACCTGAACCGCAAAGAAAACAGAACGAAAATGTTTTTTTGCGAAGAAATTTCCGGGCCTTGCCGCAAAAACTTTTTTTACGCCTCAAACCCCGGGCTTTATCACAAAACTTTTTTATGCAGGAATTTTTTCGCGCCCCTGCCGACATAATCGCCCACGATGAAAGCCTTTTTGCCGGGGCCTTTCAAAACATACTTGTAGGTGAGCAAGGATTCAGCGCCACTCGGGCCGCGCGCGTGGATTTTTCCGGTTGAAATGCCGACCTCTGCGCCTTTGCCGTAGCGGTAGCCGTCGGAAAAGCGCGTGGAGGCGTTCCAGAAAACGCCAGCGGAATCAACCGCAGCCAAAAATTTTTCGGCGTTCTTCCTGTTTTCCGTGATTATGCCGTCCGTATGTTTTGAACCGAAAGTGTTCACATGGGCAATGGCTTCCACAATTCCGCCGACAACTTTAATTGAAAGAATGTAATCATTGTACTCGGCACGCCAGTCATTTTTGGAGGCTTTCCGGGCTTTAAAGCCCGCTTTTTTCAGTATTGCAAAAGAGTTATTGTCGCAGCGGAGCTCCACCTTTCCGTTCAGCGCCTTCGCGTATTCGGGGAGAAATTTTGCGGCAATTTTTCTGTGCACTAAAAGCGTTTCCATCGCGTTGCACACCGCGGGATACTGGACCTTTGCGTCAACGCATATTTTCACGGCCTTTTGCAAATCAGCGGATTCATCAACAAACTCGTGGCAGACGCCCTCGGAATGCCCGAGGACGGGGATTGAGGAATTTTTCTGGATGAATTTCACGAACGCGTTGCTCCCGCGCGGGATTATGAGGTCAATGAATTCGTTGAGGGAAAGTATTTTTTTCACGGAGGAACGCGCCTCAATCAGCTGCACGGAATCCGTGGGCAGGCCGGCGCCGTGCAAAGCTTCCCTTACCACGGAGGCGAGAACCCGATTAGTGTTTTTCGCCTCGCTGCCGCCTTTCAGTATAACCGAGTTGCCGGTTTTAATGGAAAGCGCGCTTATCTGCACCAAGGCGTCAGGCCTTGACTCGAAAATCGCACAGATGACCCCCAAAGGGGTTGCAACCTGTGAAAGCTCAAGGCCTTTATCCAGAAGCGTCACCGAAATTGCCTTCCCGGCCAAATCACGCTGTTTTTCGACGCCTTCAACCTCGGGCAGGATTTCACGGAACTTTTCATTGTTAAGCTGAAGCCTCTTGAAAAGCGGCCCCACAAGCCCTGATTTTTCCGCGGCCTTGAGGTCTTTCGCGTTCGCGGCGAAAATTTTTCCTTTATTCTTTTTGAGGCCCGCAACTATTTTTTTCAGCGCGAGGTTTCTCTGCCTTGAAGAAGAAACCGAGGCTTTGAGGAACGCGCTGCGCGCCGCGGCGGCTTTTTTCACGACATTTTCAGCCATCCCTCTCACGCCCGAAAAAAGAGCCGGTGCCCCCGTTGCCCACAACATCCGTGACCGCGCCGGCGCGCGCCCTGCACACCGCGGCACTGCAGTTGTTTTCAAGCGCCATTTTCACGGCGAGGATTTTGGATTTTATCCCGCCGAGGCCGTACTTTGATTTTTCGCCGGCAACGATGCTTTCCTCAAGCAGCTGCTTCAAGCCCTGGATTTTTTCGGCTTTGTGGTTGTGCTTCGGGTTATCCGTGAAAATGCCGTCAACATCGGTCAGTATCACCATCAAATCGGCGCCGAAATTTATTGCTGCAAGCGCGGCAAGGCCGTCATTGTCGGAAAAGGACTTTTCCTCCGAAAGCGCCTCGAATGAAACGGGGTCATTCTCGTTTATTACAGGGATTGCGCCCAATTCAATTATTTTTTCAACGGAATTTTTCAGGTCGTGAAGGGAATTTTTATTCGAAAAATTGTAGTGCGTGAGCAAAAGCTGCGCTATAACCTGGTTGTGCTTGGCGAAAGCCTTTTCATATTCGTGCATAAGCGTGTTCTGCCCTATCGCTGCCATCGCCTGCTGCATTACCGTTTCCTTTGGGAAATCGAGCCCGAGCTTTTCAATCGCGCAGCCTATTGCGCCGCTGGAAACCAGTATTACCTGCACGCCCTTCTTCCTGAGCGCTGAAAGCTCTTCAGCGAGCGCGCCGATTATTTTTCTGTTCACGCGGCTGCCTTCCATCATCGCGTTGGTGCCGATTTTCACCACTATTCTCCTGAAGCCTTTCCTTTCCGCGCTCATGCCTTTCCCAGCTCCTCAGACCTTGTTCTTGCGGCCGAAACCGCGCCAAGCACGGCTTTTTCAAAGCCGCTTTGTTTAAGCGCCTTCATTCCCGCAACAGTTGTTCCATTGGGGGAAGAAACCATTTCAACAACTTCTTTTGCGGAAAATTTTCCCTGAAGCAGGAGCTTTGAGGTGCCGTAAACGGTCTGCTCCGCGAGCAGTAAAGCGTCATTTTTTCCGAGGCCGTTCTTCACGCCTGCAAGGGCAAGCGTTTCAATGAAGTGCGCAGCAAATGCGGGGCCGCTGCCGCTCAAAGCCGTTACGGAATCAAAAAATTTTTCATCCATTTCAAGGGCTTTCCCGGAAAGGGAGAGCAGCGACTTAACGCGCTTTTTTTCCCCCGCGTTGAGCCCTTTGCATGCGTAAACGCTCATTGATTCGGAGGCGAGCGCGGCGATGTTCGGCATCACGCGCACAATTTTTTTAGCCCCCGAGGCCTTCGCGATTGAGGAAATTTTTTTCCCCGCGGCGATTGAAACAACGATTTTTTTGCGCAGCAATGGCTTTATTCCGGCAAGCGCAGTTTCAATGTCTTGAGGCTTAACACAGATAAAAATTATTGCACTGCCTTTAACAGCCTGCTCCGCGGTTTTTGCACCCTTAAACCCGAGCTTTTTCATTCCGGCAAGGTTGCCTTTATCCAAATCAAAACAGGTTATTTTTTTCAGGTTAAAGCCTTTCTCGGCAAATGATTCCGCGAGAGCCTTCCCCATTTTTCCGCAGCCTATAAACCCCAGATTCATGAGCAAAAAAGAATATGCAGCATAAACTTATTAAATCTGAAACACCATTCTGTATTCATGAAAGCATCACAACTGGCACTGGTGCCGATAATACTGATTGCCGCGCTCGCAATAGCGCTTTACCTCAACCAGCCGAAAACAATTCCATCGGGGGGCGTTCAATACGTCGGCACGGACAGCGGCGATGAATATCTCGCCATTGACTATACGAGCCCTGAAGAGGCCGGCATAGGCGGCCCTGAAAAGCCGCTGACCGAGGGGGGCCTTGTTTCCGACATCGGCGAATGTGAGGGCCTTCCCGAAATAAACAGGGAATGGTGTTACAGCGAGTACGCAACGGTTTCAGGCGATGTTAAAGGGTGCGAGGCGATTCAGGGCGACGTTGCCATTAAGGATGATTGCTTCGCGCAGCTTGCTGTCCAGAAAAAAGATTCAGGCCTCTGCGGCGAAATCAAAACCAATTCCTCGGAATGCTATACAACGGTTGCCATTGACACTAACAGCGCCGCGCTCTGCGAAAATGGAAAAGCGGACAGGGAGCAGTGCTTTAAGGCGGCTGAAGCTAAAAGCTATGAGGCCTGCCCGCTGAGCGACGCGAGAAGAATTTGCAACAACGCGGTCTCGCAGGGAAACCCTTCACTGTGCAATGAAGTGAAAACATATGATGAATACTGCTACCTCAATGTGGCAATCAACACAAACAACTCATCTTTATGCAACAAGGCCGGCCCCGGTGTTGAACACTGCTTTTTCAAGGTTGCGACAACACTCAACAACGCCGCAATATGCGAAAATTTGGCCGAGACACGGGACAACTGCGTCGCATGGGTCGCGTTCAACACCGGCAACAGGCAATTGTGCTACCAGGCAGGCGCGGAAGTGCAGAGCTGCCTTGAAGACCTTTCGTGAAAAAAGGCTTTTGATTGGAAACGAACGGGCAACCTGCCTAAGCGTTTTCTGCCGCAAAAATGCGGGTTTCGAAAAGCTGAAACTTGAAACATCCGGAATGCGCCCTTGGGAACGGAGCATAATAATAGGGTTTTTTATATAACCTCGGAGAAAA
>DASRUO010000095.1:0-3112 GCA_035655375.1 archaeon
TTTGCAGTCAGTTTCCTTTGCGGTGTAATGCTGCAGGCTGTCGTCAAAGTCAAGCCCTGTTTCCGCCATGGTGCCAATAATTTTAATGTCATCCTCAACGGTTGTGTTGATTACCTCAAGGTTTTCAAGGCCCGCCAAGTATTTGAGGAATGTTTTTGCCGCCCCCGCCATGTTGTTTCTGGCGCAGTAAAGGCATATTGAGTAAATGGAGTAATGGGTCGCGATTGCGCTCATCCTTTTTTCTTCCAGCGCATTGAATAGCTTTTCGCACTCTTCAGCCTTTTTCCTGCCAAGCAGAAGCTCAAGGAACACATTTGTGTCTATAAGATACATGCGCATTCAGTCCGGCGAGCCCATCATTTTTGCGGACTTTCTCTGCGCCATCAGGGAACTGTCCTTCAGTCCGGCGAGCAGCCCGCGTATTTCCTTTGCCTTCAGGCGCCCTCTTTTCCCTTCCGTCTTGTCAAGCCACGTTCAAATTGCGCTGTTCATTGCCTTGCTGATGGAGCCCTTTGAATGGCCGTAAATCTTCATTGCCTTCTCCCTGAATTTTTTCGCTTCAGGGTCTTCCATCTGCACCTTCAAGGTTTCCATATAAGACCATAATACCATATGTGCCAATATTATTTAAATGTTGGGGTGCTGGTTTGGGGGCTATGTTTTTATTTAGTGTTTCCCCCAAATTTTGTTGGTTTAAATGAAGGTTCTCATAATAGGCTCCGGCGGCAGGGAGCACGCGCTCGCGTGGAAGGTTTCCCAAAGCCCGAGGGTTGAAAAAATTTTTTGCGCCCCCGGAAACGCGGGCACTGCGTTGCTTGGCGGAAGTTCCCGTATTCACGCGGAAAACGTCGCGATTGAAGCCGAAAACATTCCCGCGCTCCTTGAATTCGCGCTCAGGGAAAAAATCGATTTGACAGTTGTCGGCCCCGAAGCTCCGCTTGTGAAAGGCATTGTTGATGCTTTTGAAAAAAAAGGCCTGAAAATTTTCGGCCCTTCAGCCGGCGCTGCGATGATTGAGGGCTCAAAATCCTTTGCAAAGGAAATAATGGTTTCCGCCAATGTGCCCACTGCGCGCTTTGAAGTCATTGCCGGAATTGATGAAGCGCAAAGCATCGTGGAAAATTTTGAAAAGGCCGCTGTAAAGGCCGACGGCCTTGCCGCGGGCAAGGGCGTTTTCATCTGCAAAAGCAAAAGTGAAATTATGGGCGCGGTGAACAAACTTTTGCAGGAAAACATTTTCGGCGGGGCCGGCAGCAAAGTGGTCATTGAAGAGCTTCTCGAAGGCGAGGAAGCCTCAATCCTCGCGTTCTGCGATGGCAAAAACGTCAAGATGATGGCTTCAAGCCAGGACCACAAGCGCGCGCTTGACAACGACCAAGGCCCAAACACTGGGGGGATGGGCGCTTATTCGCCTGCGCTTGTTGTTGAAGGCCTTGAAAAGAGGATTGAGAAAGAAGTGATGCTGCCGGTGATAAAAGAGCTTGCAAGGAGGGGTGCGCCTTTCAAGGGAGTCCTTTATGCGGGGCTGATGATTAAGGGCAAAAACTTTAAGGTGCTTGAATTCAACGCTCGCTTCGGCGACCCCGAAGCGCAGGTGATTATTCCGCGCCTGGAAAATGATATTATTGAGGTTTTTGAGGCATGCATTTCCGGAAAGCTGGATAAAATCGATTTGAAATGGAAAAAGGATGCGGCGTGCTGCGTTGTGCTCGCTTCCGGAGGCTATCCGGGAAAATATGAAAAAGGCAAGGAAATTGAGGGCCTTGAAAACGCTTCCGCTTTTGAAAATGTTTTCGTGTTCCACGCGGGCACGAAACTTGAAAATTCAAAAGTTGTCACGAACGGCGGCAGAGTTTTGGGCATCACGGGTTTGGGCAAAAATATCAAGGAAGCCGTTGATGCGGCTTACACTGGCGTGAGCCAAATCAATTTTGAGGGGATGCATTTCCGCAGCGATATCGGCGCAAGGGCGCTGAAGCGCGGCAAGTGAGCGTTTTTTTATGGTTTCAGCGCCTGTTAGGGGGAAGCGAAAGGGTAAAGATGAAGCGCTTTCAGGCGCCGAAGCCGGAAAAAATTTTTTTTGGGGAAAGCCCGCGGCAGCTTCATCGGTCAAGGAAGCGAAAAGCCTTTTGAGGGAAAAGTTTCACGCGCAAAGAATAAGGCTTTCCAAGAAAGACGTTGAAGAAAAGAGCGCTAAAATCCTTGAAAACCTTTTCCTTCTCCCCGAAATTTCGCGCGCCAAAAACGTGGGCTGTTATATTTCTTTTAATAATGAGGTTTTCACGCGCGCAATCATTGATAAGTTGTGGAAAGATGGCAAAAAAGTTTTCGTGCCCGTGATGGATTCCCGGGAAAAAGGTTTTCATTTCGCGCAGATAAAGTCTTTTGACGGCCTGAAAAAAAATTCTTACGGCATCCTTGAGCCTGAAAGCGTGAAAATTTTTCCGCCTGAAAAAATTGATGCGTTCATCGTTCCGGGCCTTGCCTTTGATTTGCGCGGCGCGCGCATAGGGTGGGGGCAAGGGTTTTATGACAGGTTTTTTTCAAACGCTGAAATTAAGGGCGCCAGAATCGGCATCGCGTTCGATTTCCAGCTGATTGAGGAACTTCCGTGCGCAGGCCACGACGCGAAAATGGATTTAATTGTCACGGAGAAAAGGGTTGTGAGGGCCTGACCTTTCGAAGCTGCGCCGCCATTGCATGCTTCCCTCCTGCAAACATTTAAATTCACGGAGCTGTTACTAATAATTTATGAAATTGCTTTTTCCGGCTCTGCTGCTTATTATTTTCCTGGCGGGCTGCCCGAACCTTTCAGAGTCAAACGTTTCGTTCCATGTTTCTGATGATTCCGGCAACGCCGTTCCGGATGCGCGCATAAGCCTCGTGCCGGAAAATTCCAGCCTGCCTTCGCAGCTTCTCTATACGGGGGCCGACGGGAATGCCTCGGTCGCGGTTTTAAGCGACTTTTACAATGTGACGGTTTCAAAGGAAGGCTTTTACTCATTTGTTCAGGAAAACGCCGACATGACGAAAGATTTTTCCGCGCAGTACGCGCTTGAAAGAGTTGAAGGGTGATTTTTTGCTTGAGTTTTTCAGGGAAATGTTTGACGTG
>DASRUO010000096.1:0-3046 GCA_035655375.1 archaeon
CTCTACAATACTGATTTCCGGCGGCGCGGGAACAGGGAAAACGACTTTTAGCATCCAGTCAATATACAATTCTGCCATTGAGAGGAAAGAGAAAGGCATTTACCTTTCATTCGAGGAGGACCCGGAAAAAATAATGCTGCACATGAAGAAAAATTACGGCTGGGGCCTTGAGGAGCTGGAAAGGAAAGGCCTGTTCACCATGATAAAAATCGACCCCATGGAGATTTCAAGGGCTGTTGAACAGGTGCTGCTTGACCGCGGCGGCGAATTAAAAATTGACCTCCAGAAAATAGAGCTGCCTTTCCTGCCTGACAGGATTGTCATTGACTCCTTATCGGCTTTGGCGATAGCTTTCAAGGAAGAGGAAAACTACAGGAAATACATAAGGGAACTGTTCGAATCGCTTGAGCAGCTGAAGTGCGTCTCTTATGTGATAAGCGAAACCGAGCAGGACCCGAAAATTTACAGCCGCACAGGCGTCGAGGAGTTCCTTGCCGACGGCGTTGTTGTGATGTACAGCCTGAAAAAGGACGGCAAAAGGGAGAACGCCATTGAAATACTGAAACTGAGGAGCAGCTCGCACCAGAAAGGGATGGTTCCCTACAAAATCACGCAGAAAGGAATAACGATAACGCCGGAAAATTAGGCTTCGATGGGCGCTCCAAGCTTAACCGAATTTAAAACCTTTCACAGCTATTTTTCTTGGGGGTTTAAGGCTTGATTGTAATAGGCATCACCGGAAAATACTGCGCGGGCAAAAGCACTGTTTGCGAATACCTGAAAAGCAAGAGCTTTTACTACGGTTCGCTTTCGGATGAGTTGAGGAAAATCCTCGAAAAGGATAAAATCCCGCCCACGCGCGAAAACCTGATTTCAAAAGGCAATGAGCTGAGGAAACGGCACGGCAACGGCTTCCTCGCCAGGCTCGTGGTTGAGGGCATGGATAAGGACAAAAATTACGTTGTTGACTCCCTGAGAAACCCTGACGAAATCACGGAGCTGCAGAAACTCAAAAATTTCCATTTGTGGGGCATTGAGGCGGACGAAAAAACCCGTTTTGAAAGGATCGTGAAAAGGAAAAGGGAAGGCGACCCGAAAACCCCGGAAGAATTCAAAAAATTTGAAAAGCTGGAAGCCTCTTCCCGGAATGAAAGCGGCCAGCAGCTTGATGCGTGCGCGGAAATGGCAGAACACAAAATTGAAAACAACGGTTCACTCGCTGAATTGTTCGGAAAAATCGATTCAACGCTCCTGCAGACGCCTTTCGACCATAAAAGGCCTTCATGGGACGAGTATTTCATGAACATAGCGCGTGAAGTGGCCATGAGGAGCAACTGCGTGAAGAGAAAGGTTGCCGCCGTAATCGCGGTTGACAAAAGGATTGTTTCAACAGGCTACAACGGAACGCCACGCGGGGTAAAAAACTGCAGCGAGGGCGGGTGCCCGAGGTGCAACTCTTTCACCGACGGCGGCACAAAGCTGGATGAGTGCCTGTGCTCGCACGCGGAGGAAAACGCAATCGTGCAGGCAGCCTATCATGGAATTTCAATAAAGGGCGGCACCATTTACACGACTTTCAGCCCGTGCCTCACGTGCAGCAAGATGATAATCAACGGCGGAATAGAAAAAGTCGTTTTCAACGCCGATTATCCGATGGGCGAAACCGCGCTGAAAATGCTGAATGAGGCAGGCGTTGAAATAAAGAAAATAAGCATTTAAACCATTTAAACGGGCAAAAGGTTAAATAGCACGGTTAACTTTCATATTTCTGGATGAATCAAAGGACTGTGCTGTTAGCGCTTTTCGCGCTTGCACTCATTTTCTTTTCAGGCTGCCTGCAGGACCCGACAGTGCAGGTGCAGGTGTTTGTCCGGGATGAGCAGGGAAATCCTGTTCCCGATGCTTACGTGTACGCTTACTCTAATTACAGCCTTGGCTCCGGTGCGGGTTTGAAACGGATTGACCTCAATGGCACATTGGATGCGTCCGCGCTGACAGACGCGCAGGGCCGCGCAACACTCAACATTCTTCCCGGCAATTACGCTTTCCAAGCCTCGACAAGTGAGGGCCTGGCAGGCGTTGCGGAAAAGCTGATTGTTTCAAACAATGAATACGTTGAAATAACGGTTTCAGGGCAGGGGCCTGTCCCGCCGGGCCAAGCGGTTAATGTGTCTGGCACTAGTTATTTCCTCCTTAATTCTGCGAATAATCTTACGACGCCTTTATTCCAGACTGCAAACCAGACTTGCGAGAGCGTTGAAAAATCATGCCTCGGAATCGCTTACAGCTGCCCTTCCGATAGTGGCGAACAAGGCCCTTGGACTTCAACAAGCTCATTCCAATGCGATACCCAAACAAACGATTACATTGCCCCAGGAACCCAATGCTTGGTTGCCGCTGAATGCTTGACAACCGATCCTAATTATTACTTGCTTAACCCAGAACCCAACAAAAACCAGACAGCAAGCCAAGCCTGCGCAAACATCGGGAGAACATGCAACCAAATCGTTTACAACTGCTTCAACAAAGGCCAGAACGATGAATGGAAAAACGCTTCAGAAGCAGGATTCGATTGCAGCGACACAATCAGCGGCTACGTTGCCAGCGACGGCTCAAGCTGTTACGTGGCCGCAGAATGCCTGAATGAAACAGCGCCGGCAGGCACGATCAATGTTTCTCTGGCAACCTTAAAAGATAACTATAATGTCGGGGAGCAGATTCAACTCACGGACCCGCCTGAAGAAAATGACATGCCTAACGGACCTGTTGATTTTTCTGCCGCAAACCCGAATGATTTGAGCGGTTCAGCTACTGAAAGCCTGATCTCGTCAAAGCAGCGGCCAGAATATAAAGGATATATTATACAGTTCGATGACCTACCTATTCTGGCTGAAAAAGCAAGGCTTGAAAAGCTTGCAAGCAAAAACTATTCTTCAACGCTTTCAAAGTCGGCGCAGAAAAGCATTACTCAAAGCTTGAAAACATACATTGCAAAGCTTAACACTAAGCAGGCCACCACTGAAGTCAAAATCGCGCAGAAAGTTGA
>DASRUO010000097.1:0-3382 GCA_035655375.1 archaeon
ATGTCCCTAGTCTTTTTCGGCTTTGTGCCTATGCTTGAAACGTCCTCGCTTACACTTACGGTGAGTCCGCAGGGAACCCTCGGGGCGGCGGCAAGCAAAGAAGCTTTCGCATTTTCAGCGTTTTCCGCCATCACGAGCACTGAAAAAATCTTCTGGCCGTCGCGCATCCTTACAGCCCTGCCGATCGGCCTCCCGAAGGCATGGCTCATCCCTTTCTGGATACGGTCGGCGTGCGCGCCCTGCGCCTGCTTGTTTTCCCTCAGAATCTGGTGCGGGAAAACCCTCACTTTAAGGAAAAATTCGTCTTTGCCGATCCTCTTAATGAGCGCCCTGTTGATGGACATCCTCGCGCTTTCAAGGGCGTTGTCCCTGACCTGCACGCCAAGAGGGCTGCACTTAACTTTAAGGTCAAGAATCCTGTTGAATTCCATGAGGCCGTTGCCCATGTTAAATTGCCTGGTCTTGATTCCGGGAACCGCTCCAATGTAGTTGCGGTGCTGCACTTTTTCGGCAAACCTTGTGAACGGCCTGTCCTTTGTAGTGCTGTAGCAGCGCCCTGGCCTCAAACCCATACAAAACCACTCAAAAATGCCTTAAAACTCAGAAAACGAGTCTTTCAGAGTAATATAGGTCTTTCCCCAGAATGCTTTAAAAAGGTTGGTGTCGCTTTGCTTTCCGGCAACCCCACTTTCCAAACCCTTAATACTATCCGCAAAGGGGCATCGCTTCAACCGCGTCCGCAACCTCAATCGCCGGGGCTTCCGCCTTCCCTGATAACCTTAATGTTTTTCGCGATTTGGTCAAGCTGCAGCTTTTCCTTTTTCGAAAAAGATCCCCACAAATTGTTCACGGCGGTTTCAGCGTGTTCAGCCATTGCCGGATTCTGGTGCACTTCCGCAAGCCATTCCGCGAGGTATTGCCTGAACTCTTTAAGGTTTGAAACCTCTCCCTTTGCAAGCGCTTCAAGGAACAGGCGCCTCAAATCATGGATTTCCCTCTGGCTTGGCGGCAAATATCCGCGGTCCCTTTCAAGCAGGCCGTTTGAATTGAAAATTTTCTCCATTTTTCCGACTTCTTCCATGTACTCTTTCCTCACCGCGGCAAGGTGCGCCTGCCTGCTTTGAATGTTTACGCCCCCGCCTTCCCCGCGCTCCGCAAAGTCCAAGGTGTTTCCATGAAAGCCGCGCGTCTCCCGCGCCGCGTCTCCCGAAGCCCTGCCGCCGCCCCTGAAAAGAAAACCCATGAGCCTTGCGCCCACATTCCTGCTTCTCGGAGCCATAATTAAATAATTGCTTCCCCCGCTTTAAAACATTAACCTTTATATACCACTTCAGCCCTGAGTGGTTTAAATATTTTTTTGCGGAGAGGTGCGAAAATGGGTATTAATCTGAAGCAGATCGGCAAAACGCTTGAAAGGCTCGGCCTGACGCTTGAAAGGCAGGCCAAGGTGCAGCCCAAAGCGAAGAAAAAGGGTAAAGCGAAAAAGAAAAAAAAGTGAAGCCGGTTTTTTTTATTTCCCCGCCTCATTCTTTTTCGCGTTGAACTTCACCGCGCCCCTTTTAACCTGGTAATTCCAGACCCTGAAATCGTTGAACCCTACCGAGGCGCCGAAATGCCTCACATCGAAAATCGTGTTGTCATACCATAATTTGAAGCCTTTTTCCTGCGCCTTGAAGCTGAAATACAGGTCCTCGCCGATGTCCTTGCCGTCAAGCGAGAAATGAAAGTACGGCTCGCCGATTTTTTCAAGCACTTCCCTTTTGATGAGCAGGCAGCCCCCGCCGACGCCGTCAACCTCGTACATTTTTTCCTCCTCAATTCCCGTAAAAATGTCGTAAACCCCTTTCACCGCGGATTTTTTGTACGCTAACGGCCTGTAAGGCGGTTCCTTGAGGTGGTAAGGCCCTGAAATGGCGTCCTTGCCTTTTTCGATTAATTTTTCAATCACATTCGGGGGCGCCAAAATATCGGCATCCAGCAGAAACAAATAATCGGAATTATTTTTTATGGCGTCCCTTGCGCAACTGTTTCTCGCCTCGTAAGTGCAGTAATGCGTGCTCACGGAAACAGTTGTAGGCCCCACCTTCTGGTGCGTATAACTAACAATCGCCAAAAAAGGCATGAGGAATTTTGACGGGATCGTGTGCGGCGATGTTATCCCTATCGTCACTGAAGGCATGCAAAAACTTTCCGCAAAAGCCAATAAAAATGCTTTGCACCCCCGTGGGGCATTAACCCGCATTACTGTTGCCCCCGCTTTTTAAAATTCACTGGGCTTTCTTAACGCCGCGCCCGCTTTTTAAATCCCGTGCACCGCAAATTTTCTTCTGGTCTTGATGGTTTCAGCGTTGCCTTTTTTCAGCCCCGAATTCCTTGACGCGTTCACGATAATAGTGCGCGAAGGCCTTGAGGCAATCCTCATAATCGCGGCAATCATCGCCTACCTTGAATCCTCGGGGCACAAGGAAAAGGTGAAGACGGTTTACTCGTGGTCTGCCGCCGCAATAATTGCGAGCCTTTTCACCGCGTTCTTCCTTGAAGGGGTTTTCGCGGCTTCTGAAGCGGGAAAAGAATTCCTTGAAGGCATCACAATGCTTCTCGCGGCGGCTGTGCTGCTTTACGTCACCAACTGGCTTCTCGGGAAAATTGAGGCAGGGAGATGGTCCGCCTACATCAAGGGCAAGGTTGAGGACGCGCTGACCTCGCGCAACACGCTCGCCTTAGGCCTCGCCTCGTTTCTCGCGGTTTACCGCGAAGGGTTTGAAACCGTTTTATTTTTCAAGGCGCTTGCACTGGGCTCCGCCGACCCTTCGGGAATTTTCGCGGGCCTCCTGCTCGGCCTCGCGGTTTTGGTGCTGCTCTTCATAGCAATCATAAGGCTCGAGAAAAGGCTTCCCCTCAACATAGTTTTCGGCGCCACGAGCGCAATCCTGTTCATCCTCGCGTTCAAGTTCGCTGGCAAGGGAATCCACGAGCTGCAGGAAGCGCACGCCCTTCCTGAAACGGCTTTCACTTTACTGCCGGCGGTGAAAGATTTAGGCATTTACCAGACGCTTGAAACCGCTTTCGTGCAATTGCTGGTGCTGCTCTCCGGCGCGGTGCTCTTATACCTGCATTTTTTTGCGGGGAAAAAACTGGTTAAAAAAAGCTGAGGGAGGGAGTCGAACCCTCTGTCTTCAGCTCTGCAGGCTGACGCATAGCCGTTCTGCCACCTCAGCAACCTTTTTCTTTTTCTTGGAAGAAAAAGAAAAACGTTGACGAAAAAGAAAAAGAACGGAACCTTTTTTCTTTCTTTGGGAAAGAAAAACCTCTGCTAAAAAGAAAAGAAATCTTATAATAAACGCCCCGGAAAAGTGTTTAAAACCCGGCCAAAACTACGCTT
>DASRUO010000098.1:0-5790 GCA_035655375.1 archaeon
GCTTTTGCGGCGTGTTCAGGAGGCATTTCCTGAATTCAAAAGCGCTTGAAATCGGCGCGGACAAAATCGCGACAGGCCACAACCTTGATGATGAGGTTCAGAGCATTGCAATGAGCTTTTTCGGCAATGATTTGGGAAGGATTGCGAAGCTCGGGCCCGTTGCGGGAATTAAAAGGTTTGACAAGTTCGTGCCACGCATCAAGCCCTTGTATGAAACGCCGGAAAAGGAAGTTATAGCATTCGCCGCCTTTGAAGGGTTGGAGCATTACTCCGAGGAATGCTGCCCTTACTCGTGGATGGCGAAGAGAAACCATTACAGGAAAATGCTTAATGAGCTTGAGGAAGAAATTCCGGGCACGAAGCATTCAATCCTCGCGTCCTTCAGGAATTTGAAGCCTTTGCTTATCGCAAAGGAAATGGATAAAAGCTCGCAGATAATGGAGTGCGAGGTTTGCGGCTCGCTTTCAAACGGCAAGGTGTGCGGGTTCTGCTCGCAGCTTGAAAGGCTGAGGAAAACGGAAACCCCGCGCCTAATGGCGAAGGCGTCCGCAGGCCTGATGAAAGCCGGCGCGGAAAAAAGCGGTGCTGAAAAACCGCGAGGCATCAAAAAGCAGGCTGCGATGAGTTGCGTTGAAACCAAGAGCATGGGCTCCGCAACCCTGAAACTTGAATGAGTTTTCAGTTCTTTTCTCTTTAGCGCGTGTTTCGCATTTTTTCTCTTTCTTTTTAGCGCAGGTTTTTCTTTCTCTTCCAAAGAGAAAGAAAAAAGTGCCGCCACACCGGCAACGAGGTTCAGAAATGTTTAAATAAGAGTTATACACAAGTATAACTAAGGGGTGTTTTGCATGGCTGTGGAGGTTATAATCAAGAAATGGGGGAATTCAAGGGGGGCGCTTTTCCCCAAGGATTTCCTTGAAAAGCGCGGAATAAAGGAAAACGAGAAGGTATTGGTGGAAGTTTTCAGGAAATCCGACCTTTCAGACATATTTGGCTCCCTGAAGGGAATGAAAATGACGGGCCAGCAGTTCAAGGATTTGGTAAGGAAAGGGTCAATGTGAAATTAGCTGACAGCCATTTATTTTAAAGGTTTGCAGGGAAAAATAATGAGTTCGGGCTCGTAGTTCAGTGGTACGAACGTCACGTTGACATCGTGAAGGTCGGCGGTTCGATTCCGCCCGGGCCCAATCAGGAATCATTTACCGTTGGAGCGTTTCCGCAGTTCCTTCTCTTTCTTCGCGACTATCTGCATCGTTTTCAGCACCGTGTCGGGGTTTAAGGAGATGCTGTCAATGCCCTGCTCCACCAAGAATTCCGCGAAATCGGGAAAATCGGAGGGCGCCTGCCCGCAAATTCCTATTTTGCGCCCTTTCTTTCGCGCAACGTAAATCACCTGCGCGATGAGCCTTTTCACCGCCTCGTTTTTTTCGTTCGCGATGTGCGTCACAATGCCTGAATCCCTATCGAGGCCGAGGGTGAGCTGCGTCAAATCGTTTGAGCCAATGCTGAAGCCGTCAAAAACCTTGCAGAAATCTTCCGCAAGAATAACATTGCTTGGAATTTCGCACATGACATAAACCTCAAGGCCATCTTCATGCTGCTTCAATCCGTTTTTAGCCATTTCTGCAATCACTTTTTTGCCCTCCTCCACGGTGCGGCAGAAAGGCACCATAACCTTCAAATTCGCCAAGCCCATTTCATCGCGCACTTTTTTGATAGCGCGGCACTCAAGAGCGAAGGCTTCCCTGAAATTTGGCGAGTAATACCTTGAGGCGCCGCGCCAGCCGAGCATCGGGTTTTCTTCTTCTGGTTCAAACTGTTTTCCGCCAATTAAGTTTGCGTACTCGTTTGTCTTGAAATCGGAAAAGCGGAGAATAACGGGCTTGGGGTAAAATGCGGCTGCAATCATTGCAATGCCTTCCGCGAGCTTGTCAACGTAAAACTGTTCCTTGGTTTTGAATCCTTCAGTGAGCTTCAGTATTTCCTTCCGCGCCTTTTCATCCTTCAATTCATCAAATTTTATCAGCGCATTGGGGTGAACCTTCACGTAAGAATTCACGATGAATTCCTCGCGCGCGAGGCCGACGCCGTCATTAGGGATTGAGGCGAACTCGAACGCCTGCTCGGGGTCGCCGACGTTCATCATTATTTTCGTGTGCACAGCCGGAAGGTGTGAAATGTTCAGCTTTTTCACCTCGAAAGGGAGCCTGCCTTCATACACGATTCCTTTCTCGCCTTCGGCGCAGTTTACAGTGATTGCCCTGCCGGTTTTCAAAACCTCTGTGGCGTTGCCCGTGCCCACAACCGCCGGAATTCCCAGTTCGCGCGAAACGATTGCCGCGTGCGAGGTGCGTCCGCCGCTTTCAGTGACTATTGCTGAAGCGATTTTCATTATCGGCTCCCAATCGGGGTCGGTTGTGTCAGTGACTAAAACATCGCCTTTCCTGAAATCGGAAATTTTGGCGACATCCTTTATCACGTTCGCGGTGCCTGAGCCGATTTTGGAGCCTATCGCTTCGCCTTCAATCAGCACGCGGCTCTTCCTCTTCAAAATATAATGTTCAAGGACGTTCTTGTTTTTCTGGCTCTGCACGGTTTCGGGCCTTGCCTGCACTATGAACAATTCATCGCTTTGGCCGTCCTTGGCCCATTCAATGTCCATCGGAGTTTGCTTGCCGCGCTTGTGCGTGTAATGCTTTTCAATGAGCACGCCCCATCTGGCGAGTTTGAGTATTTCATCCTCGGTTAAAGTGAATTTTTCCCGCTCTTTCATCGGCGTTGGAACGGTTTTCGTCGGCTTCAGGCCTTCATGGCTGTAAACGATTTTAATCGCCTTTCCACCGAGCTTTTTTCCGAGTATTGGTTTGAAGCCTTTTTCCAGCGTGGGCTTGAAAACTATGAACTGGTCAGGGTTCACTGAACCTTGGACAACACTTTCGCCCAGGCCCCACGCGGCATTAATCAGCACAATCCTGTCAAAGCCGGTTTCAGTGTCTATTGTGAACATCACGCCGCTTGATGAAAGGTCGGAGCGCACCATTTTCTGGACTCCAACTGATAACGCCGCGGAGAAATGGTCAAAATGCTTGTCTTCGCGGTAAGAGATTGCGCGGTTCGTGAAAAGCGAGGCGAAACATTTCTTGCACGCGCTGACGACATCGTCAGAGCCGCGGATATTCAAAAAGGTTTCCTGCTGCCCCGCAAAGCTCGCGTCAGGCAAATCCTCCGCGGTTGCGGAGCTCCTCACAGCCACATCAACGCTTTTACGGTACTGTTTTTCAAGCTTTGAGTAAGCGGAAACTATTTCCCCCTCAATCTCCTGCGGGAGTTGGGCTTTGAGGACCATCTGCCTCACATTGTGGCCTTTCTCCGCCAAGGATTCGAGGTTTTTCGTGTTCAATCCTTTAAGCTCGGCGCGGATTCTCGCTTTCAGGCCGGTTTTTTCGAGGAAGTGCCTGTACGCGGCGGCGGTGAGCGCGAAACCGTTCGGAATTTTCACCCCTTTAGGCGCCAGCACGCGGTACATTTCACCGAGCGAAGCGTTTTTCCCCCCGACCAATGGAACATCTTCAATTCCGAGCTCGTTGAACCACAAAACAAATTTTTCGTTCCGCTTCAATTCATCCACCAACCCTTTTTTTCCGGATTAATTATTCACGCCATTCTTTTAAGCACTAATTAATTACTGCGCACAAAATTTAGGGATTTTTCTTTCCTTTGGGCTGCTTTTTCTGCATCTTTTCCTCGGGAACCTTGTCGAGGAGGCTCGCAACGTCCCTTGAAAACTGTTTCTCGAACTGCGAAAGCTCCTGCATTTTTCCGTCGATTTTTTTCAGGTAATCGTTAATGGATTTGTCGCGCTGGATGATGCTTTCAGCCAGCTCAGTCTTTGTTTTGTTGTAATCCCCGATGTTTTTCCTTATCGTGTTCACGAACTGGTCCTTGAACAAATCAAGCGACTCCATTGTCGCGTTGAACTTGCCCACATCAAGCTGCTTTTCAAGCTCGGCAATGTCCTTTTTTTTCTCCTTCAGCTTCTTGTCCCAGTCCGTCAAATGCTCCGCAAACAAATCATCAACGTCCGCGGAGTACAGTTTCCTCAATTCAACGATGTTGTCATCCTCAATCTTCGCCACCTGTTTCTTGAACGCGAGGAAATCCTTTCCCAGCTCGGCAAAGCGTGAATCAATTTCCTTGTCAATGTCTTTCTGCCTTTTCACAAGCTCCTGCTCCAGTTCCTTCAAGCGCGCGAGCCTTTCATTGATGCCTTTGGGGTCAACCTGCCTGGTCATTTCATCAAGTTCCCTCATTTTCTTCTGGATCTGCGATGAAAGCTCGCCCTGCTTGTCGACTGCGAGCCTGTCAATGCGCTGCTTCGCGTCCTCCAAGAGGCCTTCCGTGATTTTGGATTCCAGTTGCAGGGCGCGGTTGATGCGCTCCTCCATCTCGGAGCGCTTCTGCTTCGACTCCTCCATGAAGTCGCTGAACTTTGACTCCATCTCAATCAGCGAGGAATTTGTTTCTGAAATCATCTGGCTCTTTATGGTGTCAAGCTGCGTGGTTTTGTCGGTTATCGTATTCAGGAGCTCTGCACTGAACTTTTTCTCGGCCTGAACCTTTAAAACTTCCTGCTGCACTTTAGCGTAAAGGTCCTCCATCTGCCTCGCCTTGGATTCAACGACCTTGCGCACCTCATCCGATTTGGATTCCAAGTGCGCGTCAATCCTGCTCGTGTACAAGGTCTTCTGCGAGTCGAGAACTGTTTGAATTTTCTTGACTTCGGCCTGCACCCTTTCCCTTATCTTCTGCTCAATGTAGGAATCGAGGTCGCTGCGGATTTTCTGCATCTCGCCAAGCTTTGAATCCACTGTGGCCATTATGCCTTTTTCCCAAAGCTCGGCCATGCTCGAAGAGGAGGGGGGTGAAGAGTAGGAAGGGTTTTTTATCGGCTTCGGGGCGGCAGCGGCAGTTGTGCCTAAATCCGCGCCTTCCTCAAGCTCGTCGTAAACCTTGCTGTAAATGTCTTCATCATCAGGAAGCTCTTCTTCAGGGGCTTCGTATTCTTTTGAAGCAGTTTTCACCGGTTCTTCGGCACCTCTCCCCACGCCTTTCTTTCCGCCCAAAGAATCCTTCACTTCCTTCAGAATCTGGCGGCTCTCGGCTTCCGCAACGCCGACGCTTTTGAGGTTTTCAAGGATTTCCCTGTCGGAAATGTTCAGTTCGAGAAGCCTTTTCACCGAATCCTTAAGAATCTGCCTTTTATCCATGCAAATACTCCCCTTTAAAGGGACAGAATACTATTTGGGGATTTCTAATATATATAAATAGGGGTTTCGGAAGGCAAACACGGAAAAAACGGTTTTTGAGGAGAATGGAAAAACTCTGAAACGGAAAAATTTACTGCTGCGCGCTGTGCCAGCGCTTTTTGCTGCGCGGCCTGAAGCCTGAAGAGCTTCCCGGAGCGTGCGCGGAGGAGCCGCGCGAATAACCGTGGGCTGAAGGGCCGCTGTGCCGTGAAGGGCCGTAAGACGGGCCATGTGAAGTGCCGCCATAACTGGAACCGCGGGCAGAATCGCTGTGCGCTGAAAGGCCGTGGGAACTGCCACCGGAAGAGGAAGAGTGCGCAGAGCCGCCGGAATAACCGTGTGATGGGCGGCCATAACCTGAACCGCGTGAAGGGCCGTGCGATGAACGCTCGCCGCTGTGCCCGTCCCTCCCGCCGAAGTTTCCCGGCCCACGTGAAGGCCTCCCGAAACCTGAGCGCGGGGATTGCTGCCTCCGCTCAAACTGCAC
>DASRUO010000099.1:0-4905 GCA_035655375.1 archaeon
CCGCGATTTTGGGCGCGTGGTATTTTTTCACGAAAAAAATTTCTGGCGTGAAAGACTTTTCAGGCTTTCTTTAAAACGTGCTCGGCAAACACCGAGAATGCCGGCCTTGTGATGAACACCCCGATGAGAACGCCCAAAATCGTGGTTATTCCGAAGCCTGCTAGCTTGCCGAATCCGAAACTGAACACTATGAGCGGCAGCATTGTTGCGATAACGGTTGCGGCGGCGGCAAAAATTATGAAAAACGCCTTCTTGACGCGGTTTGCAAGGCTTTCAGCGGCGTTTTCCTCCCCTTTCTTGAGTTCGTCAATTATCACTATCTGGTCGTCAACGCCCGTGCCCACTGCGGCAAGTATTCCGGTAACCGAGGCGAGGTCAAGCCGGTAATTTATCAGGGATATGACGCCCAAAGTTATTATTATTTCTGAAATGCTGGTAAACATTATCGGAACAGTGAGCTTTATCGACCTGTACCTGATGAAAATAATGAGCGCTACAACAGCCAGGCCCAAAAGGCCGATGAGCATCGCATTCGACAAAAACTCTTTCCCCAAAAGCGGCGAAATCGTTTCCTTTGAAACGCTTTTAATCCCTATGGGCAACGAGCCCGTTTCAAGCAGAACCTGAAGGGATTTCAGTTCCTGCGCCGCGCTCTCGGCGGTGTCGGAAGAGCCCGTAATGCTGAGCTCCGAAAAAATCTTCGCGCCCCTCACGTCCTCAACAAAAGGCTGAAGGTTCGCTATTCCCGGCGTCAGCGATATTACCTGCCTCGCGCCGGTGGCCGTCCATATCCACGGGACCGTTTCGTCTTCCTCCCTGACCTCCACAACCTTAAAGCCCAACTGCCCGAGCTGCTGCCTCTGCTTGTCAGGCATTGTCTTATGCACAATTGCCTTCACCTTCGAGGAGGAAAGCGCTTTCAGTTGCTGCACCTGGGCATCGGAAAAATTGCTGTCTGAAACTAGCATGAAATCGAGGCCGGAATTGCCCTGAAGGCCGTCAATGGTTGTGCCTTGCGGAATGTTTTCACCGATGTTTCCGAGCGCGAGAAGCTGTGAGTCGGCGGAGTAAACACCTGAAGGCAGCAGTATCACGGAATCTGAAGGCCTGTCAATGAAGAAGTATGTGTCGTCGCAGTCGTACTGGGTTCCGCTGGCTGAATCAAAACCCACGGCGGTGCACCGGTGGAAAACCTTTCGTGAAAAATTTTCGGCGGCTTCCTGGCTCAATAGGAACGGAAGATTCCAGGAATACTGGCCCACGCCTGCTTGCTGTGCCCCGTAGCCCCTTGCAGGGTCCTTGAAAATCTGCCTTATCTGCGAGCCCTCGAAAAGGATGTTGCCGTCAATCAATGCCTCGAATTTTGCCTGCGTTTTAATCAGCGATTCAAGCTCTTCAATCTGTTCGGGGTTAGTTTCGGCTATCTGCGCCGCTATCAAATCATCGCCGAGGGAATTCACTTTAGTGTCCTTGAGGCCGAAAGCGTCAAGCCTCTGGGAAATTATTGAGGTGACGGTCTCCATTTCCGCCGCGGAAACTTTTTCCTCAAGCTGCACCTGGAAAAGGGTTCCGCCCTGAAAATCAATGCCGTAATTCACGCCCTTAAATGTTATGAGGGAGAGGGACGTTATGAGGAAAAACAGCATTATAATTACCCTTGCATTGGCGAACATTTTACTCATGCGCGGCCGCCCTTCCTTTCAGCGTAGATAAGCAAAATAGGCGCATTCATCATCCACGTGGAAATGATGTCCGCAAACAGCCCGAACAGCAGCACGGCCGAAATCTCGAACATCACCTGCACCTGCCCGAAATATGAAACGGTCAGGATCGCTATCAGCGCGCCGATTGTGGTGAAAGTCATTGTAAGGCCTGTGTACATTGAATCCATTGCCCTCTCAGAAACGGTTTTATCGCGCCTCTTCAAAACCCTTGTGGTGAGGAGAATGTCCGTGTCAACGCTGTAACCAATCAGCATGAGCAGCGCCGGAATCGTTGAAAGCGACAATGGAATGCCGAAAATCGCCATAAGGCCCAAAGAGCCGGCAATGTCAAAGATTGCGGCGCTGATGACAGCCAGTGAAGGCACCACTTCCCTGAAGAAAAGGAAAATCACCATTGTTATGAGCACAAGCGCCGCAAGCGATGCGTTTATTGCGAGGCCGAAAAAGTTTTCCCCGAGTGAAGGGCCTATCTGGGTTTTCTGGAACCTTAAATCCCCTTCAAGGCCGAAAGTTTCTGAGATTGTGGATTGGAGCCCGAGCTGAAAGGATTCCTGCGCGTTCAGCAGCGCTGTTTCCGCCGAACCCACCGCCTGCGCAGGCTGGAGAGCGGAAGCGTTTTCCGCCTCGGCGTATTTTGATGAAATTGCAATTGACTGGAGCGCGAGGGTTTTCGCGTTTTCAGGGCTTGAGGAAAGCTGCTGCTTGGCCTGCACAACGAGTGATTCCGCCTGCGCAAGCTCTGAATTTTCGGAAAACTGCATGAAAACGCCGTAGCCGCCTGGCGAGGAAATGGAGCCTATCTGAAGCTCGGCCAAGGGGTATTTGCCGGTAAGGGCACGCTCAATCGCGGAAGCGTCAAGCGGCTTGTCGGACCTCACAATTATATTTGTGCCGCCCTTCAGGTCGATTCCGGGCTTTACACCGGGTGAAACAAATGCAAGGAACAGGAATGCGATGAAAAGAACGGCCGGAACCAGCAAATACCTTTTATAGTCTCCCTGATACAAGTTTTTCATCCAATAACCAGCCGTGGTAAGAATGAAAAAGGTCAGAAAAAATTTAAATAGGGAACTGGGAAGGTTCAGGGAAAGCTTTTTCCCGTCATCTGAAGAGCTTTTGGAGCAGGCTTTCTCTAAAACATCCAAAATAATGCCCAGGAAAAGGAAGGGGCCTGCACTTGAAAAGAGGAGGTCGGCGAATTATTTCAAGGCGAAAACTTTCGGCGAATCCCTGCAGAAAAAAATTTACCTTCTTTCCAAGCAGTTTCCGGAAATTGACGGCATGAACCCGTTTTACGTTGACTTCCTCGGCGCCTTAACGGATGTGGTGAGGCTGAAAAAAAACCTTGCAAGGCTGAAAGCCTCATCAACAGTGATAAAGAGGATAAGGCACGAGTACGGGAAAAAAATTTACTCATCGCGAAGCACCGCGCAGGCCGACCGATTCCTCAACGAAGCTTTCGGCAGGATGAGCTCGGTTGTGAAAAAGCTCAGGGTTACGCTGAAGCAGCTGAAAGAGGACGCGAAAAAAATCAGGGAAACGCCCTCGATTGATTTCAGCGCGGAAACCGTGGTGCTTGCGGGCTTCCCCAATGTGGGGAAAACAACCCTGCTGAAAAAGCTCACAGGCGCAAAGGCGGAGATTGCGGCGTACGCGTTCACCACGAAAGGCATCAACTCGGGGTTTTTTGAGGCTGGTTACCACAAGATGCAGGTGCTTGACACGCCCGGGCTCCTTGACAGGGAAACCGAGAGCAAGGTTGAGGGGAAAGCGATTGCCGCACTGAAACACCTTGCAACGGTTGTCGTGTTCGTGATGGACCCGACACAGTTCAGCGGGTTCTCCGTTGAAAAACAGGTTTCGCTCCTGAACCATATAAGGGAAAAGTTTGCCGGCAAAAAAATAATTGTGGTTGTCAACAAGGCCGACCTTGCAAGCGAAAAAGAGGTGCTGGAAGCCGTTAAAGCCGCCGGGGGGGAGGCGATAGTTGACGGGGAAGGCTCAAACGCCCTGAAGGAATCGCTTGAAGCCCTGTTTTCCCCGCAGAAACAGGCGAAATAGGCGTGCAGGGGTTAGCTTAATATTAATTTCCGACTGAATTAGTTTAAGCGGCTTGAACTATCCGCGGAAAAGTGATTGGAATGGAAGAACTGTTTTTTACACCCGCATTTAATGCTGCGCGGGAGTGCTGAATCCCCCCCATGGCCAGCGAAGCTAACGGCACTGAGCAGCAGGTTGAATACGTTCTGGAGCTGATGGACTCAATCATTGACGATTCAACCGTGCCAAGGAACATAAGGAAAGCAATTGATGACGCGAAAAAAAAACTTAATTCCGGCGCGCAGTCTTTCGACGTGAATGTTTCAACGGCGATTTACCTCATGGAAGACATAAGCAACGACATCAACATGCCATCGCACACCCGCACTGAAATCTGGACCATAATTTCCGGGCTTGAGACAATAAGGGAAAAAAGCAAGGGATAGGCGTGGAAGCGGCCCTTCAGGACACGAAAAAAAAGCAGATCCTTGAATTCTGCAATTTGAGGAGCCAGTTCATTGACAAAGAGTCCCTGGAACTTCTTGAAAGGGAAGAGCACTGGAAGGAAATCCTCGAACAGTTCCCTGAAACAATAATCGTTTCATCAAGGCTCAGGGAAAAGCTTGCGTTGCACGATTCAAAGGTCGGGCGTGCCGAACGGGAAACCGAGGTGAAGAAAACCAGATTCAGGGCCGAAGCGAAAGACTGCAGCGCGGATTGCAGGGTCATGAAAGAATTTGAGGTAACGAACCAGAGCAACAGCGAGGGAAAAATAGGCGATTTTCTCAGCTACTTCCGCGACAAATACGAGTTCCTGCACTCGCTTCTGCACAACAGGCCGGGCTTCAGCCCTGTAACGCTTGACAGGATGGAAAAATACCAGCAGTACTCCGAAATAGATGTTATCGGCATGGTTGTGAGGAAATGGGTTTCCAAGAACGGGAACCTTTCATTCGAGCTCGACAGCCCCGAGGGAAGCTGCATAGCGATAACGCCGAAAGATGACGCCGCAGCCTCGCGGGAAGCGGAAAAAATACTGCTGGACGATGTGATAGGCATCAAGGGGAAAAAACTCTCGGAAAAAATGATGGTAGCAAAAATGTTCCTCAGGCCCGATCTGATGCAGAACCCGCCGAGGAAA
>DASRUO010000100.1:0-3214 GCA_035655375.1 archaeon
CCTCAACGCTGGTCCAATCAGTGCTTTTCTGGCCGGGAAAGCGCGCGATGAAACCGTCAATTGTTACAGCAGCCACAATGAAATAATTCGGCTTCATTGATTCACTTTCCGTTCTTTTTAAGAATTTTAAGAAACTAATGGGCAAGTCTTGTTTTAAATAAAACTGTAAATGAAAACAAGGGCGGCAAATAAAGCAAACCAGGCCAAAGCTTTAAGCTCCGCTTTTCTGTCGAATTTTTCCACAAAATTTGACACTATGAGGAAACTTCCCCCAAATAACACCGCTAGATAAAAAATGTTTGCCAAAAATGTTGCGGGCTTGTGTTTGAATGCGCCGACAGCCGTTTGGCAAATTATCGGGAATGAATCAGACCAAAAAGAATTATAACAATTCAGGCTTTGGCCGAACAAAAAACTTAAACCAACGGAAAAATTTTCCAGAAGGATGACAAGAACCAAAAGCAGCGCAATCGCGGAAATTAAAATTTTATATTTTTTATTAATTTCATATCACCAACCCGTGTATTTCACACCACGCAAGCATCATTTTTTAACATCAGCAACCTCAACATCTTCAACATTTTCAAGTATTTCTTTTACTTTGATGCGCATTAAATGCCTCACGTCACCGCCGCCGCACACAATTTCCTCCTTTTCCGCGGCGCTCTTGTCGATGATTGTGCGGATGCCGTAAATTGAAACCGGCGGCACTCCCCCGACCTCGAAGCCCGTCATTTCAAGCACTTCGTACGGCTCCGCAAGCCTGACATCCGAAACATTGAGGATTTTTTTCAGCTTCTGGAAGTCAACCCTGTCCTTCCCCAAAAGAATCACTAACACGGGGCTTTTGTTTGAATCAACAAGCACGATTGACTTCGCGACCTTGTCAGGCTCGTTGTCCATTTCCGCGGCGGCGTGCGCGGCGGAATGCACCTCGCCCCTTACCTCAAAGATTTGCGCGGAAAGCCTGTTCACTTTAATGAAGCCCTGAAGCTCGTCAAGCATAAGGGAAAAATAGCGGGAAAATGAATAAAAAACGGTGGAAAACAGGTTTGCGCCCCGTGATGGCACCCCTGCGTGCTTGAAATCCGGGTTATGGTTAAGCAGGGCTGTCAAGCGCCGGCCTCTTTCTTCAATTCCGCAATTTTGTCGGTTTTCTCCCAAGTGAAGTCAGGGTCGTTCCTGCCAAAGTGGCCGTAAGCCGCGGTTTTCCTGTAAATCGGCCTTTTGAGGTTCAGGTGCTTTATGATTTGCGCGGGCCTGAAGTCGAAAACCTTTTTCACGACGCCTTCAAGCCTTTCATCACCGATTTTTCCGGTGCCGAAAGTGTTCACGTAAATTGAAACCGGTTCGGCAACGCCTATCGCGTACGCAACCTGCACCTCGCATTTTTCCGCGAGGCCTGAAGCGACAATGTTTTTCGCGACGTAGCGCGCGAAATAGGCAGCGGAGCGGTCAACCTTGCTCGGGTCTTTGCCGGAGAAAGAGCCGCCGCCGTGGTGCCCCACCCCGCCGTAGGTATCCACGATTATTTTTCTTCCGGTGAGCCCTGAATCGCCCACCGGCCCGCCTATTACGAACCTTCCCGTGGGATTTATATGGTATTTTGTTTTTTGGTCAACCCATTTCCCGCACACAGGCCCGATGATTTTTTCAATGACATCACTGCGCAGCTTTTCAATCGGAATGTCGTCGTGCTGCGTGCTTACAACGATTGTCTCGGCCCTTTTCGGCTTCCCATCCTCGTACTCAATTGTCACCTGGCTTTTGCCGTCAGGCCTGAGCCATTGAATCTCCTTTTTCTTGCGAGCCTCCGCAAGCCTCATTGTCAGCTTGTGCGCCAGAACAATCGGCAGGGGCATCAGCTCGGGCGTTTCATTCGTGGCGTAGCCGAACATCATCCCCTGGTCGCCGGCGCCCTGCTCTTTCTGCGTGTTCGTTTCGGAGTTCACGCCCTGCGCGATGTCGCCTGACTGTTCTGAAAGCGAGATGAGCACGGAGCACGCGTCCGCGTCAAAGCCGTATGAAGGGTTGTCATAGCCTATTTCGCGGATTGTTTTGCGGACAACGTTTTGTATGTCCACATAGGTTTTAGTCGTCACTTCCCCTATCACTAAAATAAGGCCGGTCTTGGTTGCTGTTTCAACGGCAACCCTTGAATCAGGGTCATCCTTGAGCATCGCGTCAAGCACCGCATCGCTTATCTGGTCGCACATCTTGTCCGGATGGCCTTCAGTGACGGATTCTGAGGTGAAAAAGTATTTTCTCGGCAAAAACATCACTCCAAGCAAGCCCGAAAAAGCGGGCGTTCAACAATAGATGGGCAGCAACCTTAATAATATTTTCCCATTGTAATATTCAAATAAGAATAAGCCCATGAACGTACCAAGGGTTTGGCGTTTTGGGCTGTGGAAAGGCGTTGAAATGCTGCCGGAACTTGCGGAAATAAGGAAGAAGAGGAAAAGCTTCGGCTTCACGCAGACCGGCTTATCGGAAAAAACGGGCGTGAGCCAGAGCCTCATCGCGAAAATAGAGTCCGGCGCGATAGTGCCATCCTATTCGAACGCGAAAAAGATTTTCGACTTTTTCGAGTCGCTGCACGAGGGCACCCAAGTGAAGGCGCGCGAGTTCATGACTGCGAAGGTTTTGAGCGTGGACGGGAATGATTCGGTGAAAAGCGCCGCGCGCCTGATGGAAAGGCATTCCGTTTCGCAGCTTCCCGTGCTCAGCGATGGCAGAAACCTCGGAACAATTTCCGAGAAAACGATTCTTGAGCGCATGAACCGTGAAGGGGACGCCGAAAAAGTGCTTTCCAAAAAAGTCGAGGAAATAATGGATGAGGCGATGCCGCAAATCACGGAAGACTCGCCTTTCGAGCTCGTGTCCTCAATCTTAAGCCATTACCCCGGCGCGGTTGTGATGAAAAAGGGGAAGGTTGTCGGCATCATAACCAAGGCCGATTTGCTGAAGGCGGCGGTGGCGAAAAAAAAGTGACTGTTTTTAGCGGCGATAAATAATCAGGCGTTCAGGCTTTGGATGACGCCTTTCCACCCAGAAGCTTTTCAAGTTCGCCCAAGGTTTTTTGCACGGTTTCAAGCGCTTTCTGCATGGTTTTTTTCGAGGTGAGGTCAATGCCGACGCTCTGCAGTATTTCTAAAGGCGGTTTGCTTGAGCCTGCACTCAAAAAGTTTTCAACGTATTCGCGCGCGTAGCC
>DASRUO010000101.1:0-8261 GCA_035655375.1 archaeon
ATGTAGAAGCTAGCCAAATCCGCCGCCTCCGCCTCCCCCGCCACCCCCGCCTCCGCCGCCAAAGCCGCCTGAACCGCTTGTGCCGGAAGCCGTGCCTACGGAGGCTGAAAAAGAGTTTGAAAAGGAGGCGAAAGAGGAGTAAAACGCGGAGCTGTAAACGCCGCCGTAGAATATGGCGCTGTTCCTCAGCTCTTTGTCACCGAACTGCAGTCTCATCGCCTCGGCGACCTTGTCGGCAACTCCCAGTGGAATCGCGTACACCAGGAACTTTTCCCATAAAATAAGCGATTCAACGGGCTTTTCCTTTATGCTCCCGAAATCGGTCAAGTAACTTTTCAGCATAAGCCATTTCTTGTAATGCGTTGCGCCTTCCATTGTGCGCGCTGGCAGGTAGGTCATGAAGAGGACAAAGGCAAGAACCAGCAGAATCAATAAGGGGAAGAACATGAAAAACAGGATGAATGAAGGGATGCCGCCGAAAACAACGAGGCCGGCAATTTCCTTTTTGCTTAACTTGTTTTCATTGAAAAGCCCCAAACCCATCACTTCTTTTTTCACCTCTTTCTGCCATTCCTGGAGCGTGCTCCTGCTCTCGGAAGAATTTCTTTTGATGTAATTCTCAAAGGTCGTGAACTTCATTGCCCCATAGAGCGTTTCGCTGCTGTCGGCTTTTCTCAGCCAGCCATAAATCATTTTTTGTTCCGCCGTTATTTCATCTCCGGGCTCTTTGGTGAAATGGATTTTGTAGTCGTATTCCCTTCCGAACACCCCGAGGAATTTTTCCGCCTCAATGCGCTCAAGCTTTATGAAACCTTTCATGCACAAATCAAGTATCACGCCCATGATGGTGTTCGGTGAAGCCATCCGCCTGTCATGCAGCAGCGCGGAAACGATTGAGGGGGAATAATCGTAAGGCGGCTCCCTATAATAAGTGCCGGGCACGTCCACTTCAGGGTCCCTGCCGGAACGCCACCACTTCAGGAAAATATAAATGAAGGTTCCCGCAAGTGACAGGGCGGCGGCCGCGTAAAGGAGCATAATGAAAATGCCGCCGTAAGAGTACGCCTGTTCCTCGCCCTCGATTTTTTCAAGGCCCTTGCCGCTTGCCTTGTTCACGTAAACATCACTTGTAATCAAGGAAGCCGGAAAAACGCTTCTCACCTCAACCCACTGCTCTGCGGGAACGTTGCGCGTTTCAAAAACAATGGTTCTGTTGTCGCTGAGCATGCCGATTCTGCCGTTCAGCTCGGGGTGGCCGTAAGTGTAAACGTCTTTGGGGTTTGAAACCTTTGAAGGCAGCTTGATGCTTCCCTGCAGCAGCGGCAATTGCGCGTCCCACTGGTCGCCCCACACCTTCCAGTTCAGCTCCGCAACATCCTCATACTTGGTTACTGCGCCTGTGAGGCCGTATTTTAGGACAATTATGTAAGTGCCACCGTACCCTGTTGACGGAAGCGAGTAATCAATCCTTGCAATGCCGCCGCTTCGCTTCAATGTTGTGCTCACAGCCTCGGCTCCGAGGGATTCAAAAGGCGTGTCAACATCAAAAGATTTGGCATTCGTGAGCACAAAAGCCTGCGGGTTTGAAATTGTTTGATTTCCTGCAAGGGGAAGTTCCCTGTAGCCGTAAGTGAAATCGCCCGAAAAGTTCACTTTCATTGTTTCGGTGACGTACACAAGGCCGTTTGGCTCAATGATATAATCGGTTTTCGCAGAGTCAAATGAAAAGGATTTTGCGCTGGCGAAAGAGAAAAGCAGGATAAAAAAAACTGCTAAAAAAACAGGCTTAATGTCCATATTAATTTATATGAGCCGCAGAATTTAAACGTTATCGCGGAAATCAAGTGCCTTCCTTCCACGAGGAAAGGTATTTTTCCTGCTCTTTTGAAAGCGCGCCTATTTCAACGCCCATCGCCTTCAGCTGCAGCCTCGCAATCTCATTGTCGATTTTTTCAGGCAGTAGATGCACTCCTGCCTCAAGCATGTGTTTAAGGCCGTACTCAAGCGCAAGCGCCTGCCCGCAGAAACTTAAAGACATCACGGTGCTCGGATGACCCTCGGCAGCAGCAAGGTTCACAAGCCTTCCTTCAGCGCACAAAAAAATCTTTTTCCCGCCCTTCAAAACATATTCGTCCAGCTGCCACCTTATGCGCCGCTTTTTTTCAGCCAGTTCTTCCAAGGCTTTCACATCAATCTCCACATCAAAATGCCCCGAGTTAGCGAGGATTGCGCCGTGCTTCATTTTCGCGAAATCGGCTTTGGAAATCACGTGCTTGTTGCCCGTAACGGTGATGAACAAATCTCCCAAAGGCAAAGCCTTTTCAAGAGGCATGACGCCGTAGCCGTCCATCTTCGCCTGCAAGGCGCGCACCGGCTCAACCTCAATCACTATTACATTTGAGCCGAGGCCGCGCGACTTCAGCGCAACGCCTTTCCCGCATTCGCCGTAGCCCACAACCACAACAACTTTTCCCGCGAACAAAATGTTCGTGGCGCGCAGGATTCCATCAATGGTGCTTTGCCCTGTGCCGTAATAATTGTCGAACAGGTGCTTTGTCTTGTTGTCATTGACCGCGATTACAGGGTATTTCAGGGCGCCTTCTTTTTCCATTGCCTTGAGCCTTATCACGCCTGTTGTTGTTTCCTCGGTGCCGACCTTGAGGCCTTTCAGCAATTCTTTTCTTTTCGTGTGGATTTCCGTCACAAGGTCGAGGCCGTCATCAACAGTTGCTGTCGGCTGGAAATCAAGGACATTGTTCAGATACTCGTAATACTCTTCCCGCGTCTCGCCTTTCTTCGCGTAAACGTGCACACCTTCCTCAGCGAGCGCAGCCGCGGCATCGTCCTGCGTGCTTAAAGGGTTGCATCCCGTGATTGAAACCTTCGCGCCGCCCGCAATCAAAGTCCGCACAAGCGCACCGGTTTCTTTCGTAACGTGAAGAGCCATTCCGATGCGCTCGCCTTTCAGGGGCTTTTCCTTCGCGAACCTTTTCCGCACCTCTAAAAGCGCGCCCATCTGCTGCTCGGCCCATTCAAGCTGCATTTTGCCCTGTTCCGCGAGCTTCAAATCCTTTACCTTGAAATCCATGAAACCACTTAGAATAGCATTTGCAACCGTTAAAAAGGGTTTTGGTTCGTTCAATGGAATGAAAACCAGAAACTCACGACATGCCAACTTCTCCAAAAGTTAATATACGTGTTTAACATAAATCTTTTAGGAAATGTATGCTGAGATTTAAACAAAGAAGGGTTGGGGAAAGTTCGAGAAGAGGCGGTTATGATAGAAGGCTCGGAGTGCAACATGAATATATTATAAAAACTAAAAAGGGCGAATCTATTCGTGTTCCCCCTTCTGTTCCTGAAGCTAGAAGAATTGGCAGGGAGAGAAAAATATTTGAAAAGGAAACCGGGCACAATAGGAGATTGGGCCTAGAAGGCAGTAACCCTCGCATAGGAAGAAGATGGTTTGCCTCTGGCGAAAGAAGGAAGACAGAAGGCGTTTCCCCAACTGGGGGAGAAAGGCGCAAAAAAGAAAGAAGAGAAATAGATAACCCGCACGAATAAATGAAAAGATTGGGTCTGCGGCTTGCCTCATAATCCGCCAAAGTCGATTGTTTTGGGTTTCCAGAAATTAGAACCTCACGAATTCCCTGAACTCCTCAAACCTTTTCTCCACATCCTTAGGTGAAATTTTCGCAAGCTTTTCCACCGAAAACCCTTCCGCGTTGAATGAGGCAACTGATGAGGCGTAAACAATCGCTTTCCTGTAGCCGGCTTCGCTGAAATTTTTTGTTTTCGCAAGGAATCCAATCAGCGCGCCGCCAAAAGCGTCCCCCGAACCCGTGGGGTCGACAACGTTTTCCAAAGGATAACCTGGGCACGCGAAATGGGATTTTTTTGAGAAAAGGATGCAGCCGTGTTCGCCCTTTTTTATAATCGCAAACTCTGAATCAAGCTTCAGGATTTCGCGGCCGGCCTTCACAAGGCTCGGGGTTTTGAAAAGCTGCCGCGCCTCCGCGTCGTTCATGAGCGCAATATCCACTTGCTTCACGACCTCAAGCACTTTTTCCCTTTTCGTTTCAATCCAAAGGTTCATTGTGTCCGCAACCACTAGCCTGGGCCTTTTCTTCATCTGCTTCAAAACATTCAGCTGCAATTCCGGATTGATGTTGCCCAAAAAAAGGAAATCGGCTTCCTTGAATTCTTCCGGAAGCACGGGATTGAATTTTTCGAAAACATTCAATTCTGTAAAAATCGTTTTTGCGGTGTTTACATCAAGGCCGTATTCGCCTTTCCAGTGAAAAGTTTTCCCGGCACGAGAAACTTCCAGGCCTTCAAGGCTGATGCCTTTCGATTCAAGGAGCTTCAGATGCTTTTCAGGGAAATCTTTTCCGACAACGCCCACAATTCCGGCCTTTGAATAAAGCGAGCACGCAAGCGATGCAAAAACAGCGGAGCCACCCAAGGCGTTTTCCACCGAGCCGAAAGGCGTCTTCACATCATCAAGCGCAATTGAGCCGACGACAACAACCTTGACCATTTTGGGCACTATCCAGAGAAAGCCGACAAAAGCTTTTCCACTTCCGAAAAAATTTCCTGCAGCGAGCGGTTGCCGTCAACCCTTATCAGCAGGCTCTTTTCCCTGTAAAAGCCTGAAAGCGGCTGAGTGATTTCCTTGTAAAGCGCGAGCCTCTTCCTCACAATTTTCGGTGAATCGTCTTTCCTCACAATGACTTTTAAGCCGCAGTCGTCGCACACTCCCTCATTTTTCGGCGGCACATCAAGGCCGTAAATCCTGCCGCACTTCGCGCATTGTTTGCGCGCTGAAAGCCTTTTCACTATCAATTCATCCGGAGAGTCAATTTCAAGCACCGCGTCAAGGGAAATGCCCATTTCCTGCAGCAGCGAGTCAAGCAGTTTTCCCTGTTCCAATGTTCTGGGAAAGCCGTCAAGGATGAATGAGCCGTTGCCCCCTTTCAGCTCGCTTTTCAGCAGCTTCAGCACAATCGCGTCATCGACAAGTTTTCCCGCATTCATCACGGGCTCAATTTCCTTGCCTATGCCGCTCTTTTTAGCCACTTCCTGCCTTAAAAGGTCTCCTGTAGAGATGTGCCTGCAGGCTAATTTCACCTCAATGAATTCGGCGATGGTGCCTTTCCCTGTTCCGGGCGGGCCGAGCAAAACAAGTTTCATTTAAACCCGATTAAAAAGAGGAAAAAACGTTTTTTTAATGCTATTGCCGAAATTAACACGCAAAAAAATGCCTTTATGCGCTTGGACAGAAAAATTCTTATTTATTCAGCTTTCTGGAAGATGAAGCTTTTTCACCATCGCCAAAATATCATCCTTGTCCTGAACAAAGCGGCCTAAGTCCCCTTTGCCTACTTTATCAAGTTCGTACTTTACGGATTTCTTATATTCGGAATAGGGGTCTGGTTCAGGGCCGGGCTTTGGCTGCAACTTGTGCACAGCCTTGAAAATTTCCCCCCTCTGCGGCACCCTTTCCAGCCCAAAAATTTCACGGAGTTTGGTGTTGCGCGACAAGGTAAACTGGAAATCTTCATAACCTGACTGCGGCAGATGTGTTCTGGCAATCCTGTTTCTTTCAGCCCAGTTTGCGCCCCCCACACCCATATAACTAAAGCATAATGCAACAAGGAAAGCAGTTCTTGGCTCCAGTTCTCCGCGCCCGCGCTTCCAAGGCCGGGGGAGAGCATCAATTATTTTTTTCATTGTCCTTGCATAATCAAGAACCTCTTTTTTCCATTGCTGCTCAAACATTACCCTTGCCCTGAAGCCTTCTTTTCCGGCAACCCTCAACTTTTGGAAAGACCAGGAGACATCTTTTCCTGAATCCACAAACCTTATTTTTTCAGGGAATTCAATGGAAGTTGTATTAACGCCCCTTTTAAGCAGGACCGCGTCACTGACAATTTCTTTAGCCGATTGAACTGAATACGTGTCGACGTTTACGCCTAAAAGGAGCTGAAATTTCCTCTCAAGTGCACCAACCTTATTCCCTTCAGCATTCCCAAACCTTGACCCGACAACAATAAGGTCAACATCCTTTGTGTGTGTTGCTTTGCCGTGCACAACCGAACCGACAAGGTAAACCGCTGAAACTTTGCCCGGCAAAAGAGAAAAAAGTTTTTCCGTAAAATCACGCGCAACTTGAGCCTTGAAAGCGTTTGGATTTCTTATTGCCAAAAGCCTTGGGCTTGGGCCTTTAGATTTACGCAGATTATGCAACTTGTCAACAGTTGCGCGTTCACCCTTGGAAACATACGGCCTTATGCCCGCGCGGGTTTTCCTGAAATCATCCGTTGATTCAACATGGTGTTTATACAACCATTCAGTGCGCGGCCTAGCCAAACAAATCACTCTCTAATTAAATGAGTTTTACACATATAAAAATTTACCCATCCCACGCCCTGAAATCAACCACAACCTGCACAATGTCCGGCGCATAGCTCCTTACTTTCCTTTTCTCCAAAACCTCGAATTTTTTGCCCTGCGCCTTGCACGCCTTTTCAATCTGTTCCAGCGGCTCCGCAAACATTGAATCGGTTGAAACAAACTGGTAAAAATGCACCACGCCGCCCTCAGGCTTCAGGTATTTCAGCGCGTCCGCCAGAAAAGTTTCACCGCCCTTCGGCAGCGGCATCACTGCCCTGTCAAACTTTCCGGAGAATTTTGGCGCGAGCTTTTTCACGTCGCCGAGGATTGGCTCAACCTTTCCCTCCACGCGGTTCAGCCTTATGTTTTCCTTCATATCCTGAACGGCCCGCGGGTTCAATTCAATCGCAACCGCTTCCCCCATTTTTGAATTTTTCGCGAAAACAATGGGAAAAGGGCCGGTGCCCGCGAAAAGCGCCGCGACTTTTTCTCCGGGCTTAATAAGCGCGGAAATCCTTTTCCTCTCGGTTGAAAGCCGCGGCGAGAAAAAAACCTTTCCAATGCTTATATGAAAAGTGCAACCGTGCTCCTTATACGTTGCGAACTTTTTCCTTTTCCCCGCGAGAAGCTTTACAGGCTCCTGCCTGAAAACGCCTTCATGCGCACCTGTTTTCATGTACACGGATTCAAAAGATTTGTGCACGCGCAGGAGCGCTTCCGCGAGCACCTTTTCCTTGCCCTTCAGCTCCTTTGGAATCTCGATTATCGCCACATCGCCCAAAGAATCGAAAGAGCTCGGCATGAACTTTTTCTCTGAAGCTGAAAGCTTTCTTCCCACGGCTTCAGCCCAGCTTTCCGGGCCGAATTCATGCGCGGAAAACTTTTTTTTCACAAGCTTTGCTGAGGCGGCGATTTTTTTGAGCTCCGCAAACTTTCCGCGCGGGGTTTCCTTCACGGGAAAAATTATTTTTTCGCCCTTTGCGGAATGAAGCGCCTTAAGCCTGAATTCAAGCAGCTTTTCCGAAATCAGAAACCTGTGCACTTTTTCGGCGGAACGCTTTTCAATTTCTATCCCCGAATTCAACATAAACTTATTAAGCGGTTGCAACAAATATAAATGAATGGCTCAGGACCTTATTTTTGAGTACTTCTGCAGGCCGATAATAGATTCGGGCGTTCAGGGCTACAATTTCGTGAACACCTCCGCTTACGCGCTCATCCTTTTCGCGGTAGTTGTGTTCTGGCTCTGGCCTTTCCTGAAAAAAAACAGCATTAAATTCAACTTTAAATTCGCTTTGTCGCTGCTGCCTTTCGTGGTTTTCGGCTCCGCATTAAGGGTTTTGAACGACATGGGCATTTTCGCGAAAACCTGCAGCCCGATTGAATTAAACTTTTACACTTTCACGCCCGGAATATGGTTCCTCACTGCGGCGCTGGCAATAATCGCGCTCATCATAGCGAAAAAGTTTTCCAAGAACGAGGAAATGTTTCACAAATACTTTGCAGCCATAGGAATCGTTGCAGCCGCACCACTTCTTGTTTATGAATTCACTGTTTTCAAAGCGTGGGACGGCTTCGCGCTCGTGGCAGCCGCGGTGATAGCGATTACTTTCGCAACAAAGTTCATTGTGGAAGCCAAGTGGAAGGGCTTTTTCTCGGACAGGCTTAACCTCCTTGTTGTTGCGGGGCAGGCGCTTGACGGCTCCGCAACGTATGTCGCGACAAACGTGTTCACCTGCGGCGAACAGCACCCCTTAAGCGGCGCGATTTTAGGGGCCAGCCCGCTGCTGTTCCCCCTTGTGAAAGTTGTTCTCGCGCTGCTCATAATTTACTATGTTGACAAGGACATTGAAGACAAAAACTTC
>DASRUO010000102.1:0-6096 GCA_035655375.1 archaeon
ATCTGGCTCCACGCATTGTCAATCCGGTTTTTCAATTGCACAAAGCCGTTGTACGCGAGGAAGACCCACAAGGCGCCTATCACTATTGCCGCGATTACGGCAATCCCCAAAAGCTCCAAAACCATTCAAACACCTCACAAATCCTGCATTAAATCTTTTTTTATTTCTTTGCGGAACGGATTTGGGCCGGGCAGGAATCGAACCTGCGACTTCTTCGGTGTAAACGAAGTGTCATAACCGCTAGACCACCGGCCCGACCTTTTTTCTTTCTTTAAAAGAAAGAAAAAAGTTCGACCAAAAAAGAAAGAAACGCAATTCTTTTCTTTCCGATGTCGAAGAAAAGTTCGACCAAAAAAGAAAGAAACTCTACTGAAAATTGGTGAAAAAGGTTTAAAGCCTGCCCGAAAAAGGCGGCAGCTATTTTTTCCTGAGGATGCTGAGGAATTCCGGCCTTGTGAGGATGCTTAAAATCCTCTGCGACCTCAGCACGATTATGAGCGTTCCGAAAAGCGCGAGCATTGAGGCAATGAAGTAGGAAAACGCCGTCAGGGCGTCATGGGTGGCGAACTGCAGGGCAACCCCCTGCATGAAAGCGGTTATTGCGAGTGCGCTTGAAAAAATGCCCAGAACCGAGTAAAACACCAGTTCGAATGCGTCCCTTGTAAACCACGACATACTTTTCATAAACCTTTTACAGCCTTTGAAATATAATAATTTATTGCGCGCCCGCGTTCGCGCGTTTCACGCGCAAGTGCGTGTGCTTTCGCCCCGTTTCAGGACAAGGCAACCCCTGCGCAACCTTTATATATTAATTAAATGTAATAATTTCAGGTGTTTGTTTGAGGAAGGTAATGTATTTCAGGGTCGCGGGAAGGGACGTCCATCTCCCCAAACTCATAGGCGCATTCATCCTTTTTGCGGCGCTGCTGATGTTTGTGCAGGCTTCCGCTTTGATGTTTGATTCATGGGACAACCTGAAATACTACGACAGTTGCGTGCTTTCAATAAATTCAGGTTCAGGCATTGAGGACCAGAGGGCGCAGTTCAACACGTGCTCCGACACGCTTTACAAGGCAACAGGGATTGTCGCGCGCGTTGAAACCCCGAAGCTTACCGCGAGGCAGTTCTGGAGCGCGTTGCTGGGGCCCGTTGCGGGAATACTTTTCTGGCTTGCAATCCTTTTCATGGGCTACACCCTTTACAAGAGCGGCGATTTGGTTTTGCCGATTGAGGAAAAGTACAGGGTAATGGCTGAAAACGAGAATGAGAAAGCCATGCTGAGAAAGAAAAGGAAATAAATTTTCCAGTTTTTTTAAGCGTTAAATTCTCTTCACTGAGTTTTTTTAAAAAAAAGAGTTGCGGCGGAAAAGCTCCGCCGTTTTTTTCGTTAAAATCTTACGCTGCGTTTAAAGCGCTTCCGCCTTTACTGAAGCGTTCGGCTCAAGCTTTCCTTTCCTCACGCCGATGACGTATTTTGCGCCCGCCTTTTCAGCGGCTTCCACGAGCCTTTTCGTGACAACGCCGTCAAACACTATTGCGTGCGCCTTCTTGGTTTTCGCGAGCTCTTCCACGAGGCTTTTCACCTTAACCTCTTTCACGGGCTTGTTTTCCGCGTCAAGGATTTTCGCGTTCAGCGTGCCTTTAAGGCCTTCCACAACCGGCCTGAAAACGCTTTCCTCTTCCGCCGAAAGTATTTTCCTCGGAACAGCGGGCCTGTCATCCATGCTGAAGCTTCTCTCCCTCATCGGCCTGTCCCCGAACGGAGGCCTCCCTCCGGTGTTGAACCTTGGCCGCGAGTCCCTGAAGCCCCTGTCATGCCTCATTCCTGAGGGTTTTCTCGGGTAAAAACCCTCGGTGTCCGGCAGCGGAGTTGTTGAAGCGGCTCTGGGAATCCCTGAAGGCCTTCTGGGGTAAAAGCCTTCGGCTTCCCGTGCAGGGGGTGAAGAAGCCCCGGGCATTCCTGAACGTTTTTCACGGTAAAAATTCCTTTCCCCTGATTCAAAGCTTTTCATTGAATGCTTCCTCACGCCAAGCTCTTCCTCGGCCGGAATTTTTTTCTTGAGCGACTGGATTATTTCCTTGCGCGTCAGCTCCTCAACTTCCTTGCCGTCAGGCGCTTTCGCGACAAAATCAACTTCCGCAATCTGCATCAGCTTTTTCGCATTCAGCAATCCGCCGCGGTCGCCGTCAACAAAAACCGTGAGGCTTTTCCTCCTGCTCAAATCGGATATTGTCTTGGAAATGTTGGAGCCGTTCATGCCTATGACGTTCTTGATCTGGTTTTTCAGCATGTTCAGGACGTCCGCCCTTCCCTCCACAACGATTATTTCGTCGCTTGAATCGATGTCCGGGCCCGCCGGCAGTTTGTCCGGGCCGTAGCTTTTAATTTCCGCCGCGCGCACGTTTTCCTTTATTTCCTCGGTGAGCTGCTGCGTTTCAGGCGAGGATTTCTGCAGCATTTTCTGCAGCAGTTCCTTTGCCCTGTTCTTGATTTCCTCCCTTTTAGAGGACCTCGTATCGGAAATGTCCACGATTTCAAAGTGCGCCTCGCACGGCCCGACCTTGTCAACGCTTTCAATTCCCGCGGCAAGAATGCTTGTCTCCGCCATGTCCATCGAGCTCGGCACATCGACCTTTCCCTTGGTCCTGCCCATCGAAGTTGAAAGGTCTATCTCAATCCTTCCAACCTTCCCGTTTTTCTGCAGCTCTTTCAGGTCCATTTCATCGCCCAAAAGGCCTTCGCTCTGCCCGAAAATCGCGCCGATTATGTCGGGCTTTTCAACTATGCCGTCAATTTCGAAATTGAGGTTAATCATGTACTTTACCGTGTTAATGTATGTCTTAGCCATCAAATCATCTCCTTTTATTCTTGGCTTCTTTTTTTCCTAAATACAGAATCAGGGTTTGTGTGCTTTGGAAAATCTTTCCAGGATTTCAGAAATTTCAGGTTTTGAAGCGCGGGTGTGAAGGAAAACTTTTTTCTTCCTGCCTGTTTCGCCCTGAATTATTTCGGCTTTGGCGCCGAAAATCTTTTCAAGTGCTTCCACAAGCTCCCTGTTGGCTTTCCCCTTGAAAGCCTTTTCCCTCACCTTCACTTTTACCGCGTTCGTCCACGGGTTAAAGCCCGTGACTGTGAACTGCCTTGAATTCGGAACAACTTCCAAATCCATTTCAATTCCGTGGCTTTTCTGCATCAATGATTTCTGCATTAGCCGATCAAACCAAAAACTTCAATTTTCCCGCAAAGAACTTAAAGCCTAAACCCTAACCCCTTGCATAAAGGTAAAATATACATAAATATATGCAATCCAAACCATTAATAACCTTGCAGTTTTCCGGCGCAAACAAGCTAAAAGCCCTTTAAAACGGTTTTTGCACCCCATTTTTAAATTTGAAGCTTTAATCTTCTCATATATGGCCCGCTACGACAAGGGCGCCGCCGCGGAGCGCGAACTCATTAAAATCCTGTGGGGCAAGGGGTTTGCCGTTGCGCGCGTCGCCGGCTCCGGCAAAAACGCCCTGCCAATGCCTGATTTGATTGCTTTGGGCAAAGGCCGCGTGATTGTTTTCGAGTGCAAGGCGTGGAAAGGCAAGTATTTGAGCGTTTCAAGGGAGCAGATGCACGAGCTGTTCAAGTGGCGTGAAATCGGGGATGCCGAGGTCTTCATTGCGTGGAAATACCCCAAAAAGGGCTGGTTTTTCATTAAGCCCGAGCACTTCCACAGCAACAAGCTTTACTCATTGTCGTTTCCGGTGGCGCAGAAGAAAGGCCTCACAGTTGAAGTGCTTGTCGGGGAGCAGAAGCAATTAAACCTTTAAAAAATGCTTTCATCACAATTTCATTGGAAGGTTTTTTGATGATTGAGCTTGAACTGCTTTTGAACGAGCTTGAAAGGCTTTACGCGAAAGAGAAAGGCCTGCGCAGGAAAATTTTCCTCGAGAACGCGATCAAAAACCTGAAAGACTATGAAAAGTCCTCGCGCTGATTTTATGCTTCGGCTCTAGTTCCGTCAGGGCCGTATCTGTAGGTTTTGCCGTCTTCCTCGCCCAAAGTTTTTTTGTGCGAGCCGTCGCAGAAAGGCGGGTTCTTTGAGAGGCCGCACCTGCAAACCCAAACGGATTTGTCCGATGGCTTTATTTCGAAAGGCCCTTTCGCTTCATGTGTTACTATTCTTGGCATTTTGCCCCTTCCACATTTTTTCCGGATTTTTTCGTTGAAGCTTAATTATTTTTTCACCCCGGAATTTCCGGCGGTTCAAACGGAGGCAAAGGCGCCGGTGCCGGCACCGGCCCGAAAGGTTTGGGGTTTGGGAAAGTTTCAGGCCATTCAAACTGAAAAATTTTTCCGTTTTCCATCCGCCGATGCCCCCGCCGTATAATTAATTCAATGAAAAAAAGGGAAAAGAACTAATTGTTCTTTTCCAGCTCCTTGATCCTTTCCTTTACGCCCTTGGCCTCGTTTTCGAGCTCTTCCTGGTATTCTTTCAGCATCTCTATTTTCTCCTCTTTGGTGAGGAAGCCCCTTGCCGAGTGCCCGTAACCGGTGCCGCAATTGCATCCGTAATCCATTCCGATTCCTCCTTTGGCGCTACAAATATCGCGCATACGATATATGAAACAGGGGTATATTTATATATATCGGTTGCCCAATATATTAGTGCATTCTTCGAAACATCCCGGTTATTCGGGCTACTGCTGCGACATGCGCGGCATGCTCTCGTTCCTTATTCTGTTCCTGCTTTCAAAAAGGGAGATGAACGGGCAGGAGCTCGCCGAGGAGATTGAGGAAAGGAAAGGCGAGAAGCCGAGCCCGGGCACAATCTATCCGGCGCTGAAAAGCCTGCGCGAGGCCGGCCTCATAAAGGAGAAAAAGCAGGGAAAGAAAATATTTTACTCCCTCACCGATGAAGGCAAAGCCGGGCTGAAGGAAGCGAAAAAGCAGTTCGTGCGCACCTTCGGCGGAATAATGTGAGCCGGTCACCCGAATGCCAGGATTTTATCTGACTCTTCAACCATGCTGAGCAGGTCTTTCATTGTTGAGAGCGGGCACACATTGCTGCCCTGTTTTTGCCTTGCTTTCAGGCATGTTTCGCAGGCGAGGACCCGGCCGCCGTTTTCAATAAATGAATCCAGCTGCTCTTTTACATTATACTTTTCGTCTCTGATGTCTTCTATTTCAACGCCTTCATTTATCAAGAATACCTTTACCTTGTGGTTTGCCTTGAGTGAAGCCACCCCCAACCTGAACGCGTTCCAAACTGTTTCCGGCTTGTTTGTGCCTATGACTATCCCGAACCTCATTTTTTGCCACCGCTAATTTTAAATGAAGCAATAAAAACCGCAGGCCTTTTCATGCCCTTGCCTCCATGGCAATTTTTCCCTTCCTTTCAATCTGCTCCAGCAAAACATCCCTTATGAGGTTGCAGGCTTTCACCATTTTTGGGAAGGCTATTTTGTAGTAAAGGGTTGTCCCATTTCTCCTGCTTGTGATGACGCCTTTCTGCCTCAGTATTGCCAGGTGCTGGGAAACGTTTGCCTGCCTGAAGCCGGAATCCCTGACAAGCTCTGAAACGGATTTTTCACCATCTCCAAGCAGATAAATTATTTTCAGCCGCTTTGCGTCGGCCAGGGTCTTGCAAAGCTCAGCGTGCAAACCAAACAGGGCAATGTTCATATATTCATATATGCGAATATTAAGATATTTAAACTTAACGAATAAGGCGCGGCGTCATATCACCGTCGCGACGAAAAGCATTGTCACGGAAATCAGTGCCATTATCGCCATCAGAATCAGCGAATCAATTGTCAGCGCCTGCCCTGAAAGCATCCAGAACTGGTATAATACCGATAAACCGAAAATCAGCCCCAAAACCCACAAAGCGTTTGAAATGAGCCTGTTCCTCCCCCCAATGCCCTTGATTTTCACCTCGTTCATATCAACTTGGGTCTGCCGAACCGCTTCCCCCAATTCGTTGAGCTTTGTCCTCACGCGGTCATTTAATTCATTGATTCTGCCGATGTTGTCCCTTATCTGCTCCTGAAACGTTTTGCTCTGGCCCGTGATGTCTTTTTCGTACTCTTTCAGGTCGCTGATAA
>DASRUO010000103.1:0-3535 GCA_035655375.1 archaeon
CCCTTTTCCTTAATCCATTCCCCCAATCCTTGCGAGCATTTCACCTCGAAAATTATTTTCGCGTGCTTCTCCCTCTCCAATAAATCTTCCGCAAGCAATCCGAGAAGCGTGTCGCCGTAAATCAAAGTGCCTTTTTCATCCACCACGCCTATCCTGTCAACGTCGCCGTCAAAACCTATCCCCAAATCCGCCTTTGATTCAACGGCTTTTTCCATCAAATCCCTGGAATTTTTTTCCTGCACCGGGTCGGGGATATGGTTCGGGAATGAAGGGTCTTTCACGCAGTAAAGGCGTATCACTTCACACCCGATTTTTTCAAGCAGCCTCGGCGCGAACTCCGAGGCCATTCCGTTGCCCGCGTCCACGACAACCTTAAGTTTTTTTTGCACTTTCACGAGCGAGGCGATTTCATTAATGTATTTTTCATCAATCGATTCTTCCCTCAGCGTTCCGCGCCCTTCCGCACTATTTTCCGAGGCCACAAATTTTTCCGCCCTGCCGCGCAAAATTTTTTTCTCCCCGAGGGCAAAGGTTTTTTTCCCTGCCTCAAATTTTTTTTCAGCCGCTTTTTTTCCAGCAACAAAATTTTCCTTTTCCGCGATTTTCCTGAGTTCCTGAATCTTTTCCCCGAAAATCGCCTCCTTTCCAACCATTACCTTGAAGCCGTTGTACTGCGGGGGATTGTGCGAGGCCGTGACGCTGATGCCGCCGCTTTTGTTGAGCTTGTTCACCGCGTAGTAAAGCATCGGCGTCGTGATTTCGCCGATGAAAACAACGTTCACGCCGCAGCTTAAAATCCCTTCAATGAGCGCCTTCGCGATGCGCGGGCTTGAAATGCGGTTATCCCTTCCAACAACTATTTCCGCGCCCGCGCCAAACTTGTTATGTATAAGAGTCCCGTAAGCTTTCCCGATCAGCAAAGCGGTTTCATCACTCAAATCCTTTTCCGCAATCCCGCGAATGTCGTACTCACGGAAAATTTCCGGGTTCATGCAATGCAAAGGCGCGGAAGAGTTTTTATTGGTTTAGAAAATAATGCCTTGCATCACTTGTCTTCAGCCCTCCTAATTTCCGACCTCAGGTTCCCGGCATTCCACTTTTTTTTGCCGGTTTTCCTGCCGATTTCCGCTTCCGGGAAAGGCCTTTTCATTGAATCCGGAAACCTGTTGCCTTCCTGCCTCTTCAAATCATTGCGCTGTATCTTGGCCACAGTTTTTTCGTCAGGCACTGTGAAAAACGACCTGCCTGCCACGTCAGTGAACAAATCAAAAGTTTTTTTCCTCCTTCCACTGTGCCTTCTCCTTTCCTTTATTGAGCGCCTTGAAGCGGCACTTACCCTCTGGTTTATCACAATCGCCCCTTTTCTCCGGACAAATACGTTTGCTTCCATTCCGTTGCGGATTTCCGTGAAAACAGGCCCGCTTGCGGGGTATTTCCTGCGGTCAATGGCAGCTAGCCTCCTGTCAGGCTTTCCGGGTTTTCTCCTGAACATAAAAAAAGTAACTGTTCGCATGTATAAAAACCCTTCCCGCGTTTTGCGCTGTGGCACAAGCTTTTTTATTCCCCGGCGCAGACAATCTTAATGCAATGCCTGGGATAAAGCCGCCTGCAAGGGGGAGGGTGCCGAAGAGGAAAAGGCCGGAATACATTGAAACGTTTGAAGAGCGGAGCAAGACGCTTCGCGGCATCCAAAATTTCCTCTTATCAAATGAAGTGCTGAAAAACATTGAACACCCGCAGGCGTTTGCCGATGACCTGCAAACGCTTACCTCCCTAATTTTAAGGAATCCTCGCGGCTTCGAGGGGAAAAAAGCGGAAGATTTGCTGGAGCTGACTGAAAGCGTCGAATCGCAGCTCAACGCGGCGCTAAAAAAGGCCGGCGGAAAGATAATGGTTGGTCCAGGCTCCCGCCAAACCGAATTATCCCAAGACGTTCTTGACAGGATTTATTGGGGGTTAAGAATCCCGAATTTAATGCGCAGGGGCGAGTTGCCGGTTTAACTTTCAGGAAGGCAAGCCCCCTTCCCGCCCATTAAACCATTTTAATATTTTTTCGCGCCCACTTCTTTTCATGCTTGTCGCAATCACAGGAAACTTCTGTTCCGGCAAAAGCTCGCTCGCGGAAATTTTCCGCGCGAAGGGCTTCAAAACCTTTGACTCCGACAAAATCGTCGCAGAATTGTACGCGCGCAAAAAAACGGCTTTAAAGGTGAAAAAAATCTGCCATGAAGCGGTTGCAAATTCCGGGAAAGTGAACAAGAAAATCCTTGCCGAAAAAGTTTTTTCAAGCGCTTCAAAGCTGCGCCGCCTCAACCGCTTGATGCATCCCTTGGTGAAAAAAGAGATTTTATTGCTCAGCAAAAAATTCCGTAAAAGCCGCAAGCCGGTTTTTGTCGAGGTGCCTCTATTGTTCGAGGCGCGCATGCAAAGCCTTTTCGATTCCGTTATTTTAGTGAAATGCGCTCGCAAAACCGCGCTTGAAAGGGCGCGGCGCAAAGGCTTTACGTCCCGGCAGTTCGCGCGGATTGTTTCCTTCCAGCAGCCATGGAAAAAAAATTCCAAAAAAGCCGGTTTCGTTTTCGGTTCCGATAACGGCCTGAAAGGGCTGGGGAAGGCCGCGGAAAAGGTTTTGGCCGGAATTTAACGCAATAATCCCTTAAAAAAACATTTTGAAGGAATACTTGTTTGAAGGTTTCCTGAATGAAGGCTATTTACCCCGGCACTTTTGACCCTTTAACCAACGGGCATCTGGACGTGATAAGGCGCGGCTTAAAGCTTTTCAATCCTTTGGTTGTGGCTGTTGCGGAAAACCCCGCGAAAAAGCCGCTTTTCAGCCTTGAGGAAAGGGTTGAAATGCTTGAGGAAAGCGTTAAAGGCCTTGAAGGCGTTGAAGTGAAGCCCTTCAATTCGCTGCTCGTGGACTTTGCGCGGAAGGAGAAAGCTAATGTTGTTTTGCGCGGCCTCCGCGAAACCAGTGATTTTTCGGGCGAGTTCCAGCACGCGGTTGTGAACAGGCTTTTGGATGAAGGCGTTGAAACGGTTTTCGTGATGACGAACGCGGAGCATTTCTATGTGACCTCAAGCATTGTGAAGGAAATAGCCGTGTACGGGGGTGATGTGGGCAGGTTTGTGCCTGAAGGCGTCTCGCGAAGGCTTGCGCGGAAATTTGGCTTGAAATAGCGCCTAAAAAGGCAAGCAAGCCTTTTGAAACCCCCTTAAAACCTATTGTCTTTAAATAAGTAAACTTTCTAATATTATTTCAAGTTTTGGGGGTTAAATTCCCTTGCAAAGGAGGGTGAGTAAATGTTTTTGAAGGATAAAAGGGGCCAGTCAGCCCTGGAATACCTGATGACTTACGGCTGGGCACTCATTGTGATAGTGATTGTCATTGCCGCATTGGTGTTCCTCATAAACCCGCAGCAGGTGGGCACTGAGGGATGCACGGGCTTCGCGAGGCTGCCAATCGGGAATTTCCAGGTTAGTGAAGCCGGCCTGACCGTCAAGATAACGAATGAAACGGGAAGGTCACTGCAGG
>DASRUO010000104.1:0-2964 GCA_035655375.1 archaeon
AAAGCTCATAAAGCGCATATGCAGGGTTGCCGAATGCAGGGTCGGCGGCGGAATAAGGACAGCGGAAAAGGCAGGTGAAATTTTGAGGGCCGGCGCTAAAAAAATCATTATCGGCACTAAAGCGAGCCCTGAATTCCTTTCAAATCTTCCGAGGGAAAAAATTATTGTGGCGCTTGATTCCAAAAACGGGAAAGTGGTGAATGAAGGCTGGACGAAAAAAACCGAAAAAACGCCTTTGGAGCTGATGAAAGAGCTTGAGCCTTACTGCTCTGAATTTTTGTACACAAACGTTGACCGCGAGGGAATGCTCGGCGGGATAAATAAGGCGGAAATCAGCGCCTTAAGGAATGCGACGAAAAATTCCTTCACGGTGGCGGGCGGCATAACAACGATTGATGAAATCAGGGAGTTGGAATCCCTTGACGCGAATTCCCAGCTTGGAATGTCAATTTACGCGGGAAAAATAAAATTGCGGGAAGCGTTTGCCGGCGTTTTGGACTTTGAAAAAATGAACGGCCTCATCCCCACGGTTGCGCAGGAAGAAAACGGGCAGGTCCTCATGGTGGGGTTTTCAAGCAAAGAATCAGTGCTCAAAACGCTTGAAACCGGCAAGGCGACTTATTACAGCAGGAGCAAAAAGGCGCTCTGGGCCAAAGGGGAAATTTCCGGCAATTACCAGGAACTTGTAAAAGCGAGGTTTGACTGCGACAGGGACGCGCTTTTATACACTGTGAAGCAGAAAAATTTCGCGTGCCACACCGGAAAATATTCGTGCTTCGGGGAAAAGGAGTTTTCAATCGATGAAATATTCGGGATAATTATGGACAGGGTCGAAAACCCCGGAAGCGGTTCTTACACCTCGAGGATTTCACGGCAGGATGATTCGATAAAGGGAAAAATAATGGAGGAGGCGAAAGAGCTTGCAGAGTACAGGGACAGGGAAAACATGGTGTGGGAAGCGGCAGACCTCGTGTATTTCATAATGGTGCTGCTCGCAAAAAACAAGGTTTCGCTTAATGAGGTCAGGGACGAACTCTGGGGAAGGAAAAAATGAGGTACATCAAAAAGCCTTTGCCCCAAACCGAAGCCGGGGAAGAAGAGGCAAGGCAGGCGGTTGCTGAAATACTTAAAGACGTGAAGGGCAGGGGAGATGAAGCCGTTTCTTTTTACACGAAAAAATTTGACGGCATTGAAACAGGAAAATTTGAGGTCGGGAAAAAAGAGGTTAAGGAAGCTTACGGAAAAGTTGATTCCAAAACCGTCAAAAGCATGGAAGAAGCCGCCGCAAACATAAAATCTTTCGCTAAAAAACAGTTCAGCATGATGAAAGGCTTTGAAATTAAAAAAAACGGAATAATTCTGGGGCAGAAAATTGTCCCCATTGAAAGGGTGGGCTGCTACGTTCCCGGCGGCAGATATCCGCTGCCTTCAACCGCCTTGATGTGCGTGATTCCCGCAAAGGTTGCCGGAGTGAAGGAAATAATTGTGTGCTCGCCGAAAATACAGCCCGCAACAATCGTTGCGGCGGACATTGCGGGGGCTGACAGGATTTTCAGTGTGGGCGGGGCGCAGGCAATTGCGGCGATGGCTTACGGGACAAAAACAATCCCGAAAGTGGACAAGATTGTCGGCCCCGGAAACAAATTTGTGGCAGCGGCAAAAAAAGAGGTTTACGGGGCAACCGGAATTGATTTCATTGCGGGCCCGAGCGAGGTGCTCATCATTGCGGATGAATCGGCAAATCCTGAATTCGTTGCAGCTGATTTGCTGGCACAGGCGGAGCACGACCCAAGCGCTAGGCCAAACTTGATTGTTTTCTCGGAAAAAACCGCGGAAAAAATAATGAACGAGGTTTCAAGGCAGCTCAAAAGCCTTTCAACAAGGGATACGGCCGAAAAAGCCCTGGAAAACGGCGCAATAATACTTGCCGGCAGCCTTAATGAAGCGGCAGAAATCGCGAACGAAATTGCGCCTGAACACCTGGAACTGCAGGTGAAAAAACCCGAACCCCTGATTTCAAAGCTGAGGAATTACGGTTCGCTTTTCATCGGGGAATACTCCGCGGAAGTTTTTGGGGATTACTGCAGCGGCACGAACCACGCCTTGCCCACAAACGGGGCAGCACGCTATACTGGCGGCCTTTCGGTGAAGGATTTCGTGAAAGCGCTCACTTACCAGAAAATCAGCGCCAAAGGGGCGAAGAAGCTGATTCCGATAGCCTCAAGGCTGGCGGAAGCTGAAGGGCTTGAAGCGCACAAAAAGGCGGCAGAGCTCAGGAAAAACTAGCGGGAAAATTCGGAATAAAAAAAATTGGCGATGGCTTAACCGGAATTTCTGCCTTTTAGGGAAGCGTACTAATCCGGTTTACCCCCACCACCGGAAGTACTTTTCCTTCCGAGAAAATATAAATATATGTTCGGCATCAATATGCTGGATTATAGTAAACCAAGAAATTTTGAAATTATTTCGGCTTGGTTTACTAGATGGCAAACCTGAAAATATTAACGAAATATTTTATTGGTTTGCTATAATTGTTTTTTATCGCAGTGAGACCATGGAAAGCGGGAAAATGAGGGAATACGGCGTTGTGGCGCTCAAGGCGGCGGCGGCGCTGGCGGTGCTCGCATTCCTGTACTTTTACGGCAGCCTCATAGTGGGCATCCTATCGGAAAACCTGGCAGGGGGAAAGCTTTCCATCCAGGCCATTGTGCCCGCATTCATTGATGTGCTCACATTAATTGTGGGCACGGAAATATTCCTCATCATTACACGCTACATCATCGCGAAATACCTTGAAAACAGGGGCAAGAAAAAGGAAATCCGCATCATACTGACCTTGTACACTTACCTCGTGTGGGGCTTCATGGCGATGTTTTTGGCCTCCACAATCTTCAAGGACATCGGCGCGCTGCTCACCTCAATAGGGTTGATAGGCTTCGGAATCACTTTCGCGCTGCAGAAGCC
>DASRUO010000105.1:0-8150 GCA_035655375.1 archaeon
TAATACTCGCGGAAGACGTTTCACCGCCCGAAATAGTGATGCACCTGCCACTGATTTGCAGGGACAAAAACATTCCCCTGAGCCTCGTGGCTACGAAGCAGGAGTTGGGCAAAATCGCCGGAATAGGCGTCGGCGCAGCGGCGATTTCAGTGCTGGATGAAGGCGAGGCGAAAAAAGATTTCGCTGACCTCACAAAAAAGCTCTTGGAGCTTGCGAAAAAGTGAAAGGTGGTTTTGTGCATTTGAAAAGCGAACGTAGTGAGCAAGTGCCCGTGCAACGGGTACACCTTACCAGCGGAGGTGACCGCTGATGGATAAGGGGACACCGGCAGAAGTGGTTGAAGTTTTGGGCAGGACAGGGGTTTACGGCGAAATAATACAGGTGCTGTGCAAAATCCTTGAAGGCCCGGAACAGGGCAGGGTCAAGAGGAGAAACGTGAAAGGCATAATCAAGAAAGGCGATGTGATAATCCTCCTCTCAACTGAAAGGGAAGCGAAGGAAATCAGGGCGAGGTGAAATGAGTGCCGACGGATTTTTTTTCAGGAAAGGAAATCCCTAAAGGGAAAGGGTTGATGTACGCGAAAAAGGACGGAACGGTTTACTGGTTCAGGAACAAGAAGTCGGAAAAAAATTTCCTGAAGCTGAAAAGGTCGCCGGCTGAAACGAAGTGGACAAACCAATACCATAAGGAGAAAGCGATAGCGCAGAAAAGCAGGGGTGGGTGAAATGGAACGAACTTTGGTGATAATAAAGCCTGACGCGATAAACCGCGGCCTCATAGGCGAGGTGCTGCACAGGTTTGAAAGGAAAGGCCTCAAAATCGCGGGAATGAAGATGATGCCCCTCTCGGACAAAATCCTTGAAGAGCATTACGCGCACCTCAGGGAAAAGCCTTTTTTCGCCGGCATAAAAAAATTCATGCAGAAATCCCCTAGCATCCTTCTCGTGCTTGAGGGAAGGAAAGCGGTTGATGTCGTGAGGAAAATCGCCGGAGTCACTGAAGGAACCGAGGCAATGCCCGGAACCATAAGGGGGGATTTCTCATTAAGCACGCAGAACACCATAATCCACGCCTCTGACAGCGTTGAAACCGCGAAAAAGGAAATCGGGAGATTTTTCACGGAAGAAGAGATACACGAGTATGAAAAGGCCGGCAGTGAAATGATTTACTCTGACAGCGAGAAAAAGTAAAAAGGCGGCGTGCGTTGAGGTGTTCAGTTGTGAATGTGAAGGTCAGGAAAACATCGCCTGGAGCGAGATTGCCGAAAATGGAGCATGAAGGCGACTCGGGCTTTGACCTTTACAGCACCGAAGATGTTTTGCTTAAGCCCATGGAAAGAAGGCTTGTCGGCACGGGAATAGCGCTTTCCTTCGGGAAGGGGTTTGAGGCGCAGGTTCGCCCTAAAAGCGGGCTTGCAATCAATCACGGAATAACGCTTCTCAACACGCCCGGAACCATTGATTCGGGTTACAGGGGCGAAGTGAAAGTTGTTGTCGCAAACCTTGGGGAAAAAGAGTACAGGATTGAAAAGGGAAGTAAAATCGCGCAGCTCGTGTTCTGCAGGGTTGAGGCGCCGGAAATTGTTGAAGTTGCGGAGCTTGAAAACACTGCGCGCGGTTCGGGAGGCTTCGGCTCGACGGGGCTGAAGTGAAAAAGTTTTGTTGAAGTGATAAGCATGATAAGGAAGCCAATCATAACAGTTCTGGGGCACGTCGATGCCGGCAAAACAAAGCTGCTTGACGCCGTGCGCGGCACCGCAATCGCGGAGAAAGAGGCCGGCGGGATAACGCAGCACATCGGCGCAACGGAGGTGCCGACAGAGGTCGTGAAAAAAATTTCCGGAAGCATTCTCCAGAAGTACGGCTTTGCCTTGAAAATTCCCGGGCTATTATTCATTGACACGCCGGGGCACGAAGCGTTCACGAACCTGAGGAAAAGGGGGGGAAGCATCGCTGATTTGGCCGTGTTGGTTGTGGACGTGCATAAAGGGCTTGAAGAGCAGACTCTTGAAGCGATTGAAATACTGAAAAGCTACAAGTGCCCTTTCATTGTCGCGGCCAACAAGATTGACACAATCCAGGGGTGGATTGCGCCGGCGGAAGGCGGGGAGGAAAGCTTCACCGAGTCCGTTGAAAAGCAGAGGCCCGAGGTGCAGGAAAGGCTTGACGCGAAAATTTATTCCCTTGTGGGGCAGCTGCACTCGAAAGGGTTTGTGAGCGAGAGGTTTGACAGGGTTTCAAGCTTCACGAAAGAAATACCCATAATCCCGACGGCGGCAAAGAAAAGGATAGGCATAGCGGAACTGCTCGTGTTCCTTGCGGGGCTTTCGCAGAAATACCTCGAGAAAAAGCTTGAAGTGCACGAGGAAGGGAACTGCAAAGGCACGGTGATAGAGGTCAGGGAGGAAAAAGGATTGGGGAAAACGATTGACGTGATAATTTATGACGGAATGCTGAAAGTGGGCGAAGAGATAGTTGTCGGCGGCAAAAACGCCGTGATTAAAACAAAAATCCGCGCGCTGCTCGAGCCGAAGCCTTTGGACGACATGAAAAACCCTTCCGAAAAATTCAGGAACGTAAAGGAAGTGCATGCGGCCGCGGGAGTGAAAATCGCGGCGCCCGGGCTTGAGGATTCGCTCAGCGGCTCGCCCGTCAGGCATTATTCTGAAGCGTCGGCGAAGGAGATTGAAAGCGAGCTGCAGAAAATAAAGATTGAATCTGACGCTGTCGGCCCCATAGTGAAATCAGACACGCTTGGAAGCCTTGAGGCGATGGTGAAGCTGCTGCAGAGCCGCGGAATAAATGTGAAGAAGGCCGATGTCGGCGAGGTTTCAAGGAAGGACGTGCTTGAAATTGAATCAGTGGCGCAGAAGGACAGGTTTAAGGGCGTTGTATTTGCGTTCCACGCGAAAGTGAACGGGGTTGCCGCATCGGAAGCCTCAAAACGGGGCGTGAAAATTTTCGAGAACGAGGTCGTGTACAGGATTCTTGAGGAATACGATGAATGGGTGAAGCAGGAAAAGGAAAGCGAGAAAAAGCAGAAGCTTTCGGAAATTGTTTTTCCCGCGAAGCTCAAGGTTCTGCGCGGATTGGTGTTCAGGCACAGCAACCCCGCGATTGTGGGCGTGAGGGTTGAGGAAGGAAAAGTGAGGAAAGGCGTTAATTTGATGAAGAAAAATGAAGGCATAATAGGGCCCATTAACGGAATACAATCAGAGGGGAAAACCCTTGAGGAAGCCTCAAAGGGAATGGAGGTTGCGGTTTCAATAAGCGGCGCAGTTGTCGGGAAAGACGTTTTCGAGGGCGACGAGCTTTACACTTTCATACCGAAAAAGGATTTCATCAGCCTTGAAACCGTTGCGGACTCTTTTTCGGATGAAGAACTTGAACTTATAGAAGCCATAAAAAAAATGGAGCAGCATGAAAAAGCTGAAGCTTGAACAGGGAGGAATGTTGGATGAATGTGGTTGTTTCGGACCCGAAAACGAGGAAGGCTTATTCAAAAAAAGTTGATAGTGCCGCGGTTTTTTCGGGCAAAAAAGTCGGGCAGGAAATGGATTTGGGCATTATAGGCCTTGAAGGGTACTCCGGAAAAATCACTGGAGGCTCGGACAAAGAGGGCTTTCCGATGAAATGGGACCTTGAAGGCGGAAGCAGGAGGCTTGTGTTCATTTCCAAGGACGTGAAGAAGGGAAGCAGGGAAAAGGTTTCAAGGCGCGGCAACCTCGTAAGCGATGAAATAGCGCAGCTCAACATAAAAATAGTGAAGGAAGGGAAGAAAAAGCTCGAAGAACTCCTCGGCGGAGTAAAAAAGGAGCCGGCGGATGGAAATGCCTCGGTGAAGGAGCAGATGGTCAAGGAATCGCTGGAAAACGTCGGGAAAATTTCCGCGGATGAAGCTAAAAACATCAAGGGAAAAGTGAAGGGCTGAACTGATGGATAAAAAGTGGGCAAAGCAGGCCGAAGTCAACATCGGCATGATAGGGCATGTTGACCACGGCAAAACGTCGCTCGTGAAAGCGCTTACAGGAAAGTGGACCGACACCCACAGCGAGGAGCTGAAAAAAGGAATTTCAATAAGGCTCGGGTATGCAGACGCGACCTTTTACAAATGTGACAAGGCGGACGGCCCTGAAGGGTTCAATGCGATTGGCGGGCAGTGCGCCCCTGGAACAGGGAAAGCGGTTGAGCTGAGAAAGGTTTCATTCGTTGACGCGCCCGGGCATGAAACGCTCATGGCGACGATGCTTTCAGGCGCCGCACTCATGGACGGCGCCGTGCTTGTGGTTGCGGCAAATGAAAAATGCCCGCAGCCGAGGACGGCGGAACACCTGATGGCTTTAAGCATTGCCGGAGTGAAAAACATCGTGGTCGCGCAGAACAAGATTGATTTGGTGGACATGCAGAGGGCAAAGGAAAGCCTCACGGAAATTGAAAAGTTCCTGAAAGATTACGGGTATGAAAACGCGCCGGTGATACCTATTTCCGCAAACCTCGGCGTAAACATTGATTTGCTCATTGAGGCAATTGAAAAGCACATTCCCTCGCCGAAAAAAGACTCTTCCGCGGGCCTGAAAATGTTTGTGGTGAGGAGTTTTGATGTCAACAGGCCGGGAACGAAAATAGAAAACATCGGGGGAGGCGTTATAGGCGGAAGCGTAATCCAGGGCACGGTCAGGGCGGGGGACAAGATTGAAATTACGCCGGGAATTGATGGCAAGCCTGTTGAAACCGAGGTCGTGAGCCTCGCGGTTGAAGGCGGCATGCTGGAAGAGGCGCACGCGGGCGGCCTCATAGCGATAGGCACAAAGCTTGACCCTTTTTACACCAAAAACGATGAAATGCGGGGGCAGATGGTTGCCGCCAAAGGCGCGCTTCCCGCGCCTGTGAACTCATTAAACCTTGATGTTACGCCGCTTGAAAGGCTCGTTGACAAAAAAATCGGCGAGCTTAAGGTGAATGAATTCGTTGTTTTATCCATCGGAACCGCCACGGTAATCGGGCAGGTCGCGAGGCAGGCGGCAAAAAACGTTTTCGAATTCAGGCTCAGGAGCCCCGCAATTGTGGAGAAGGGGCAAAAAGTCGCCATAAGCAAGAGGGAGCAGAACGGGTGGAGGCTGAGGGCGTATGGCGTTGCACAATAAAGTGGCGTTTGACACCAACATGCTCTTGAGCATTGCTAGGTTCAGGGTTGATGTGTTCACAGAAGCGAGGAAGCTTTTAGGGAACACCGAATTCGTTGTGCCGAAACAGGTGTGGGAAGAGCTAATGAAAGCCTCTGGAAAAAGAGGAAAAATAAGGGCCGAGGCGGAGATTGCGATTGAGATTTCGGGGAAAAGGGGCGTAAAAATAGTTGAGGTGGATGCAAGGAATGCCGATGACGCGCTCAGGAAAATGGCGAAAGACGCGGTGATTGCGACAAACGATAAGGAATTAAAAAACTCCGTAAAGAAATTGAATGGAACGGTGCTGTATTTAAGGCAGAAAAAATTTCTGGAACTAAGCTGAGGAGATGGTAAAAAATGTATGTGAGTTACACGGTGAGCGACACCATAAGGGTCCCGCCCACGGAAATAGGGGCGCACTTAAAGGAAGCCTTATTCAACCAGGCGAAACACGTATATGAAGGCGTTCTGGATGAAGACATGGGCGTTGTGGTTGTAGTGACGGGAATTGACAATGTCGGGGACGGTAAAATAGTTCCGGGAGACGGCGCGGTTTACTACGATTGCGACATAAGCTTTCTCGCGTACAAGCCGAAAATGCACGAGCTCGTGGAAGGGGACATATCGGATGTGACGGAATTCGGGGCGTTCCTGAAAACAGGGCCGCTGGAAGGCCTCATACATGTCAGCCAGATAATGGATGATTACATAAATTACGACGCGAAGCTTCCCGGCTTTGTGGGCAAGGAGTCAAAGAAAAAGCTCATCGTAAAGGACGTGGTGCTCGCGAGGATTGTCACCATAAGCCTGAAGGGAACGATTTCAAGCTCGAAAATCGGCTTCACAATGAGGCAGATGGGTTTGGGGAAAATAGATTGGGCGAAAATTGACGATAAAATAAAGGAAAGGAAAAAGGCCGACAAGCCTGCCAAGGCGAAAAAGGAGTGAAGGTGGTCATACATGAAACAGGACAAGGCTTGCAGGAGCTGCAGGTTCGTGATGGAGGAACCCGGCGAGATATGCCCGGTGTGCGGCTCAAACGCTTTCACGACTTTCTGGAGGGGCTATGTCATAATACTGAATCCCGAAAAGTCCGAGATAGCGCAGAAAATGGGGATCACGAAAACAGGCAAATACGCTTTGAGGTTAAGCAGATAAGCGGAAAATACGGCATGAAAGGGAGAATTTTTGGGTGACAAAAATGAGGGTTGAAATAGTTTCAAAAAAAGAAAACCCGGGGTTCGGGAGGCAGGAAGTGAGGTTTTCCGTGAAGGAATCCTCGGCAACGCCTTCAAGGAAAGAGCTCAGGGAAAAAATCGCTGCGCTGACAGGCGCCGGTGAAAAAAACATTGTCGTGGGGGTGCTTGAAACGCGCTACGGCTCAACCGCTTTGCAGGGGATTGCAAGGATTTACAAAAGCGAAAAAGAGCTGAAGAAAACAGAGCTTGAATACATTACGGCAAGGAATTTCGGCAAGGCTGAAGTGAAAAAGGAAGCTGAAGCGGCGGGAAACCCTGAAGCGAAGGCTGCCCCGGAAAAGGAAGGCGCCGGAAAAGAAGCGGGCGGAAAAGCGCATATTGAAGGGAAAGCCGCAAAAGATGAAACGGCAAAGCACGCTGAAAAAAAGGAGTGAAGTGAATGGCTGAAAAGGAAGCTAAAGGGAAAAATGAAAAAGGAAAGAACAAGAAGATGAAGAAGGGCTCGTACTATAAAATGCAGGGCGAAGCCATTGAAAGGAAGAACAGGTTCTGCCCAAAATGCGGGCCCGGGGTTTTCATGGCCGCGCACGCCTCCAGGATGCACTGCGGAAACTGCGGCTACACGGAATTCAGGACAGCGGCGAAGCAGTAGGGGGCCTGCAATGGAATTCCAGCCTTTTTACGGGTTTCTGCTTGACGCGGCGCTCCTTTTAACGCCGCTCGCGTTCGTGAAATTTTACGAAAAGAAAAAGCTTTCGGAAGAGTTCGGGTTTTCATTGAAGCCTTTCGGAAAAACTTTTTTTGCGGCATTTAAAATATTCATTGCGCTGTTCGTGTACCTTTTCATTGTATCTATTGTTTTTGCGGCCGCCGGCTTAAATGATTCCGGCTCCGTGGCGGAATTCGCGGGGAACCTTGCGGTGCAGCCACTGCCGCTGCTGGCGTATTTCCTTGTTGCGCGGGTCTTCATCGAGGAATTTTTCTTCAGGGCATTCCTTGTGCCGAGGATAGGCATTATAGGCTCAAGCATGGCTTTCGGGATTGCGCATTCCGGGTATGGTTCGCTGCAGGTAGTGGCGGGAGTAACTGTTTTGGGGGTTGTGCTTGCCGTGGCTTTCAGGCAGTACAAAAGCCTCGCGGCCAATTTTTTCGCGCACATGGCATACAATGCCGTGATTGTCCTTCTGATATTAAACTCATAACGGGCGGGACTTTGAAGACAAAAATTTTAAGGGTGAATGCAGGAAAGCCGGAAGCGCAAAAAATAGCGGCTGCGGCAAAAATGCTGAAAGGCGGCGGGATTGTCGCCTTCCCCACTGAAACGGTTTACGGCCTCGGCGCGAATGTGTTCAATCCGGAAGCGGTGAAGAAAATTTTCAGGGCAAAGGGAAGGCCTGCCGACAACCCCTTGATTGTGCACATAGCGCGCACTGAAGACATCGGCCTCATTGCGGAAAAAATTCCGGGAAAGGCTTTAAGGCTTGCGGAAAAGTTCTGGCCGGGGCCGCTCACAATGGTGCTGAAAAAGTCGCGCGCGGTTCCTGGAATTGTCACTGCGGGCCTCGGAACGGTGGCGGTGAGGATGCCGAAAAACAGGGTGGCACTGGCACTCATCAGGGAGGCCGGATTCCCAATTGCGGCGCCGAGCGCGAACATTTCCGGAAAGCCTTCGCCCACTTCAGCGGCGCATGTCGCCGAAGATTTTAAGGGAAAAATCCCCCTGATAATTGATTCCGGCGGGAGCGAGATAGGGCTTGAATCGACTGTTGTGGATTTAAGCTCCGGA
>DASRUO010000106.1:0-2531 GCA_035655375.1 archaeon
AAACCTTTCGCGAACACGGATGTGTTCTGCTTCGGCCGGCACGATTTCCCGCGCAATAAAACGCCTGAAGGCATACTGCACCCGAAAAGGATTTTCAAGGGAGTAAGGCAGGGCGTCGCTGATTACGGGAACCGCATAGGAATTCCCACGGTTAACGGGGCAATACTTTTCGATGACCGTTATTTGGGAAATCCTTTGGTGTACTGCGGAACAGCCGGATTGATTCCGAAAGGCATGGAAAAGAAAAAGGTTTTCGCAGGAGAAGCGATTGTCGTAGTCGGCGGCCGCACTGGCAGAGACGGAATCCACGGCGCGACCTTTTCCTCAATTGGATTGAGCGGCGAAAGCTCGGCAAGCGCGGTGCAAATCGGCAACCCCATTGAGGAAAAGAAAATGATTGACGCAATCCTCAAAGCGCGCGATTTGAAGCTGTACACCGCAATCACCGACTGCGGCGCTGGCGGCTTTTCCTCTGCGGTGGGGGAAATGGCTTCAGAAACCGGCGCGCGTGTATTGCTTGAAAAGGCGCCGCTCAAGTATAAAGGCTTGGCGCCGTGGGAAATTTTCCTGAGCGAGGCGCAGGAAAGAATGGTGCTGGCGATGCCTGAAAAAAATTTTGAAAAATTCAGGGAAATTTGCGGAATTGAGGGCACGGAAGCTACAATCATCGGCGAATTCACCAAAACGAAAAAGCTGGAACTTTTTTACAGCAATGAATTGGTTGGCGAAATCGAAATGGGTTTTTTGCACAACGGAGTGCCGGTAAAAAAAATGAAAGCCGAATGGAGGGCGCCGAAAGAAAAAGAAATAGGATGCGCGGAGCCTAAAAATTATGGCAGCACGCTAAAGCAAATTCTCGGAATGCCGAACATCGCCTCCAAGGAAAAAACTGTGCGCAAGTACGACCATGAAGTCATGGGCGGCACTGTCGGAAAGCCTTTTGAAGGAAAGGAAAACGACAGCCCCGCTGATGCGGCTGTTGTGAGGCCGCTGCTTTCCGACTGGAAAGGCGTTGTCATTTCAAACGGCATAAACCCTTTTTACTCCGACATTGACCCTTACTGGATGGCGTGCTCCGCAATTGATGAAGCCTTGAGGAACGCAATTGCTGTCGGCGCCGACTTTGAACGCATCGCTCTTTTGGACAATTTTTCTTGGGGCAATCCTGAAAATGCTGAAACGCTTGGAGGCCTTGTGAGGGCGTGCGAAGGCTGCCTTGACGCCTCGAAAGGGTTCAATGCCCCGTTCATTTCAGGCAAGGACAGCCTCTACAACGAATTTATTTTGGGAAAGGAAAAGGTTTCAATTCCCGGCACTTTGCTTATTTCAGCTTTGGGAATCATTGAGGATTCGAGGAAAAAGGTTTCAATGCCTTTCAAACGCGAGGGAAACGCCGTATTCATTGTCGGCGAAACCTTTTCCGAATTGGGCGGAAGCCATTATGCGAAACTTTCCGGAACGGAAAAGGCTGCTGGAAAAGGCGCGGGAAGAGTGCCGAAAGTGAATTTCAAAAAAGCGAAAGGAATTTTTTCAAGAATCAGCGCGCTGATGCAGTCCCAAAATGCGGAGGAAAAAATAATCGTTTCGTGCCACGACTGCTCCGAGGGTGGCATCGCCGTCGCATTGGCTGAGATGGCTTTTGCGGGAATGAATGGCGCGGAAATTTTCCTGGAAAAAATCCCCTTGGGGGAAAAAATTGCGCGCAACGATTTCGTTCTGTTCTCGGAATCAAATTCAAGGTTCATAGTGGAAGTTGAAGCGAAGCAGAAGGAAAAATTTTTGAAGGCTATGAAAGGCTGCGCGGCTGCGGAAATCGGGCACGTGCTTTCCGGCAAAAGCCTTGTCGTGAACGGCCTTGAAGGGAAGAAAATAATTGGCGAGCCTCTGGACGATTTGAAAAGGGCGTGGAAGAAGACTCTGGACTGGTGATTATGGCGATAAAAGCGATTGTTTTGAGGGCCGCGGGCACGAACTGCGACGCGGAAACCTTTTTTGCGCTGCAGAAAGCGGGCTTTGAAGCCGGGAAAGTGCACGTGAACGAGCTCATCAACGGCTCAAAAAACCTTTCTGATTACGCGCTCCTCGCAATACCAGGAGGATTCAGCGCCGGCGATTACCTCGGCTCGGGAAAAGTTTTTGCCAACAAAATACTCTTTAAGCTGAATAATGAAGTGCCGGATTTCATAAAACAGGGAAATTTGCTGATTGGAATTTGCAATGGTTTCCAAGTACTTGTAAAAGCAGGCATTCTTCCGGGCCTTGGGGGCAATTATAATGAGCAATTAACAACGCTCACGCTGAACAATCCAGCGGGATTCCAGTGCAGGTGGGTGAAGCTTAAAGGCCAGAAAAGCAGGAGCGTTTTCACAAAGGGAATTGAGGAGCTTAATGTTCCGATTGCGCACGGCGAGGGAAATTTTATTGTGAAGGATAAAGGCGTCCTTGAAAGGCTTTACGCCAAAAAGCAGGTCGTTTTCAAGTACGAGGAAAACCCGAACGGCTCAACTGATTCAATTGCAGGAATATGCGAT
>DASRUO010000107.1:0-4358 GCA_035655375.1 archaeon
CGGAGTTTTCAAATCATCGGCGTCAAACTCGTACACGAGGTCCGCGCCTATCAGGCCCTTGTTCCCCATGGGCGTTGATGAAGGCCTCTCGTAAAGCGCCGGCGAGTAAGAGATGAAGAACGGCTGCTTTTCCCTGAGGAATGAATTCAGCTCCGCCGATGAGCGGAATGAAATGTGCCTTGAAGAGATTTTTTTCCCGAACGTGCCCGTGCCGAATTCGCGCCTCCGGATTTCCGGCACCGTATCAATCTCCACGGAAGCATAAAAGCCTGAAAGCAGGCTCTGCAGGAGATTTTCGCCCATAAAAAGAGATGCCGGAAAACAATTAATAAAACGATAAGAAGCGGCCAATGAAAAATAAAAAAAGAACCAAAAAAAAAGTTAAAGGACACAAAAAAACTTTCACAAAAATTTATCTTTTCTTTTTTGAGCGCTTCCTTTTGGCAGCCTTTTTCTTTTTCACTGGCTTCCTTTTGGAACTCCTCTTCTTTTTCGCCATGTTGTTACCTCCAAAAAAATATTTTTCCCTGAATTTCCGGGAAAAATTACTTAACTAGAGGGATTTAATAGTATTTAAAGTTTTGCAAAAAAAGTTTTTTAGCTGATTGACGGAAAAAAGCGCCGGAAAAATTTTCCGTGAAAAATTTTGCGGGAAAAAAAGCGCGGGCAAAAAAATTCTGCGCGTTTTTTTGCCGTGGGTCGTGCGGCGCGGGAAAAATTTCATGCCCCGGCTTTGCCCTGCGCGGGTTTTTCCGGATTTTTTCCCTTGAAATATTCGCGGGAATAAAACTGCACGGGATGGGAAACGGGGCAGTCGGCGACGCACAAATTATAAGACCTCATCTTGTCGCAGCTGGGCGCGCTGTAGCCGCCCCCTTTTTTTCCCGCAATCCTTTCAACCTGGTAGCGCGTCACCTTCTCGCTGAAATTCGGGGTAAGCCCGTACATTTCAATTATTTTTTCCGTGCCCATGCCTATTGAGCCGAGGAACGCGGCGAAAGCGAAACGCGCCGAATGGTTCACGTTCGCGCCCGCCATCAAATCGGAGTAAATTTTCGCCATGCACGGCGGGAAAAATTCCGGCGCAACCCTGCCGAAATCCGTGCGGGAAAACTTTTTCCTTTCACTCTGCATGAACTCGTTTTTCACGGCGTCTGCGGCTTCCCTGAAGCTTTCGGGGACGTTTTCAAGCGGCACGGGCAGCGAGTCAAGGATCTGCTGCCTTGCAACGGCGGCCAAAAATCGCGTGAAATCGTTCCTCCGCATGAGCACTTTCCCGTTTTCAAGCCTTGCATTCACGAGCTTGAGGAAAGGCTCGTTCAGCTCCGGCCGGAGGTAATCCGCGACGCCCAGCTCCGCGAAAAAGCCCGAATCCGGAAGCGAGAATTTAACGCCGAGGTCCGAGGCAAGGCCGAACAGGGCATCGTCTTTTTCGCCTTCAAGGTTCCTGAAAACCGAGGATGAAACCATTGACGCGAATTTCCTGTTCAGCTCAAAGCTGTCAATGGCCGAGACAAGGATTTTTGAAACCGGGAAGGCTAAAACCTCATCGACGAGCAGCTCTTTGGCCTCGCGGATTTTCGGCGAATAATCATGGCGCGCGTAAGCGGACGCGACCATTGACCTGGCCCTTGCAAGCACGCTGCGCGGGACCTCTTCCAGTGAAAACCCGGAATTTTTCACTATTGATTTCGCGGCCGGCGAGAAAGGGTATTTCTGCGCGAACTCAAGCTCCTTCTCGTCAAAGGAAAGCATCAAAGGGCCTCACAAAAGCATGTGCGCGAGGTAAAACTTTATCCCGCTTCTGCCGATGTTGTAGCTGACCTTCATCGGCGAATCGCTTTTCAGCTCAAGCATGACGGTTGAATCCTGGTCCGCCTGCCTCACGATGTTCTGCAGGAAGCCGAGCGAGTATTTTGACGTGACATCGCTTTTCGATTTCACTTTCACGGCCTTTGTGCGCGAGCTCGCGTTCAATGTTCCCCCTGAACCTTTGGCCTCGACGAAAAACTTTTCGGCCTTTGTCCTGAGAACCGCGCTGGAACTGAAAAGCGAGGCGTCCTTCAGCGCCTCTTTCAGCAACCTCGCGTTAATCTCCACCTGCGCGTCGTACTTTAATTCGGGAAGCTTCAACTCATCATCTGAAACGTCTATGAGCGGCAGCCTGAAGGACCTTTCCAATTCGCCCTTAAGGGTCACCCTGAATTCTGATTCCGAAATGGAAATCGCCACCGTGTCGTTCGGAAGGGCCCTTGAAACAATCTTGTTTAATTCGCCTAGGTTGAGGCCTAAAAACACAGGCTCAACCTCGTAAGAATCAAAAACCGAGCTTTCAATGAAGTAATCCACCAAAAGCACCTGGCTCGGGTCAATTGCGCGGAAATGCACGCCCTTTTCATTGAACCTGAAATTGCCTTCAGGGATAAAGGAGGAAATGGCCTCAATGCTCGCCCTGAGGAAATCAACGTTTTTCAGTTCAATCAAGTAAACCCCGCCAAAAAGAACTGCGCCCCAATATTGTTTAAATCCTTTTGCACTCCTAAAAAACATTGATGGCAACAAGGGTTTACCTCGGGGCGGACCACGCGGGCTACGCGTTAAAGGAAAGGCTGCAGGGGTTTTTGGCAAGGAAAGGGTTTGAAACAATTGATTTGGGCACGCATTCCCCTGAACCCGTTGATTACCCTGATTACGCATTCAGGGTTGCTGAAAAGGTCGCGAAAGGCAAAAAGGATTTCGGCCTCCTCGTATGCAGTACCGGCACCGGAATGTGCATTGCCGCGAACAAGGTTAAGGGCATAAGGGCGGCGGGCATTTTCAACGAGGCAAGCGCCCTCGGCGCGAGGGAGCACAACAACGCGAACATCATCTGCCTGCAGGGCCGCAGTTCAGGCGCGGCAAAAGCCGAAAGGCTTGTGCAGGTTTTTTTCTCGGCGAAGCCGAGTAAAGAGGCAAGGCATGCGCGGCGTATTGAAAAAATTTCTAAATACGAGAAGAACAGGGGCTGATTTTTTTATTTTACCGGCTTAAGGGTTAAAGCTAAAATTGCAGCAAGAACTTTAACAGAAAATTCATTCGCTTTCAATTATCGGCGCGAGGAAATACCTTAATGTTCCCTCACCGACGGAGTATGAAAGCTCCGCGGGCGCGCTGCTTTTCAGGTTCAGCGTTATTTCGGTGTCCGAGGAAGCCGCCTTCACCATCCCTGAAAGGTACTCTAGGGGGAACATCGCGCTGGCCTCCTGCTGCGCCTTCAGTGAAATGATTGACTCGCCCTTGGAAGCGTAAACGTTTTCGAGGTTGCCCTTGCTCGAGGTCGCCTTCACTTTGAGGGAGTCGTTTTCAACCGCGAGGAGCACGTGGCTTGAAACCAATGCGGCGTCCTTGAAGCTGTCCTGCAAAACGCCGGCCTTGAGCCTTACAATCGCGTCAAAATCAATTTTGGGCACGGGAAGATCGGCCTGTGAAATGTCTATCAAAGGAATTGAGAAAGACCTCTGCGCCGAACCCTGAAACACCACTGAAAGGCTTGAGCTGTCCTTTGACGCGGAAAGCTTTAATGAGTCCGAGGCCTTCGCCCTTGACATGACCTGGTTCAAATAATTCAGGTCAACGCCTATCTTGGAGTTCCCTGAAATCTCGAATTTTTTGAACGCCTTTTTCGGCAAAGTGAAATCAACGAGTGAAATCTGCGAAGGGTCTGTAGCCTTGAGGCTCAGGCCTTTTTCATCCACAAGGAATTCGGCCTCGCTCACAAGCGTCGCTATGCCGTCAACGAGCTTTTTGAAAACGGATGCGTCAGCGAACAACAATTCCACGGAAAAAACCCCTGAATAAAAAACTCCTAAATACTTGTTTCAGCAACCCTTTAAAAAATCTTAACCCCGGAACGCAAATCACTGCCTCAGTGGAAACCTTTATAGCCAAAAATGCCGGCCATTCATGAAAGGCTTTTCAGGAACGCGGGCAAATCATCAAATATAAGGAGCTTTGCATACCCAACCAAGGGAATGTGGAAAAGGTATTTGCCGCGCAGTTCTTTCACCGGCACCGGCGCGGGGGAAAGGCAGGAATTCGCGCCCTGCGGGCAGTCCTGGTCAATCCTGTTGTTTGTGAGCACATTATCACCCATTGTGAGCACAAAGCTTCCGTCCGGCGCGTCAATCCTGAAAACCGCGCGGTGGATTATGTCAACCCCAAGTGAAGGGGAATGGTAAACAACTATCGGCCCCTTTTCAAGGAAGTATTCCTTTCCGCCTATAATCAGGGAGGCAGGCCTCGGAATGCCCAAAACGTTAGCGGAGTAGCCGGTTTTTTCCACTATTTCACTAAAGCTTTTCCCCGCAACCGGAAAATCA
>DASRUO010000108.1:0-2461 GCA_035655375.1 archaeon
TGTTTCCCGTCATTTAAAAGCTTTCCCCGCCTTTTGGGCTTGTTTAACAACCCAAAAGAAATCCTCGCCATTTATGGCGAGGTTTTGCTCGGATTTCTTTTCCGTTGACGGTAAATTGACATCCTTGGGAAACCCCGCACTTTAGTGCCGGGAGGATGTCATATCCAGCCTTTCCTGCGGAAATAGTAAAGCATCACGAATGAAACCGCGAGCATGAGCATGAGCATAAGCCAGAACCCCAGCGGGTTTTCCGCGCCCGGCAATGCCCGAAAATTGGTGCCGTAAATGCTTGAAATCACTGTAAGCGGCAGCGCGATTGTCGCGATAATGCTCAAAATCTTCATAACCTCGTTCGTGTTGTTCGCGAGCGCGGACATATAAACGTCGAAAGCGTTCCCGATTGCTTCGCGCTGCGTTTCAATCATGTCCGAAACCCTGATTGATTGGTCGTAAGCGTCCCTGAAATAGGGCGCCGCCTTTTTTGAGATTAATTTGTACTCGTTTTTCGCTAAGAATGAGACCTTTTCCCTGTGCTGAAAACCAAGCTTCTTGATTCCGGCAATCTGCCTTTTCAGCTTCAGAATCTCCATGAGGTAAGAGGTTTTCGGGCCTTTCACGACCCTGTCTTCAAGCGCTTCAATCCTGTCGGAAACGTTTTCAAGCACGGGGTAAAAATTTTCAATTTCGGCGTCAAGGAGCGCGTGCAGCATGAAGTCCGGCCCTTTTTTCAGCAGCTCCCCGATTTTTTCAGGGTTTTTTTTGAGGTTTTCAAACGATTCAACCGGCTTCCAGTGGTTGCTTAAAACAAAACTGGGCCCCAAAACAAAGTCTATCTCCTCCATTTCAATGTTTTTCGCGCTTGCCGAGCTGTAAAAAACGCATACAAGGTATTCCGAGAATTCCTCAACCTTCACCCTGCCCCTGTGGTTCAGCAAATCCTCAACGGTTAAGGGGTGCAGGGAGAAAACGTTTTGCAGCGCTTCCGCCTCCTCCTTGGAAATGTCGCTGACATCAACCCATAAGGGCTTCGCTTTCACGCCTTCAAGGCTTTTCAAATCCGAGGCGCTGCGCAGGCCGCTGTCAAGGTAAAAGGCTGAAATCATTGCAAGAGTATTCTCAAAACATATATTAGTATTTTCCGCTTGGGCTTAAAGGGCGCCCCGGCTTAACGGCCTGCCGCAGGCTTCAGGGCGCTTTCAATGTGTGCTTGGGCGCGTTTAACCGGCCGCGCAAAAACCGCGCTTTCAGGAAATTTTTCATTCCCCGTACTCGGCGAAAGGCACCGGGCATTTTTTGTCAGTGAACTCGCACACAATGCAGCACTCCTTTCCGGCCTTGATGGTTTTCCCGCAGTGCGAGCAATCATGGAACGCGAGGCACACGTTTTCAGGGACAGTTATTTTCTCCTTTCCGTGGCATTCAGGGCATTCAAAGGTTGCAAGCATTTTTTCCGCCGATAATTTTTATGCTTAAAGTTTTTATTAATTATTTGCAGCCGTTAATGTTTTTCAGCTTTGGCGGCTTTTCAGGGCTTTGGCTCATTCAAACCTCATTTCAATGAGGTCGCCGTCCCTCACGACATAGTTTTGCAGTTCGGGGTTCTCATTATGGTTCACGACAAGCCTTACCTTGCCCGCGGCGCCGCCGGGGCAAAGGTCGCCGTTTTTTTTGTCCAGCAGTTCCGTGCCTGAAAATTTCATGCCGATGTTCGCCATGAAAGCGCCGATTGTGATTTGTGATGGCGCCGAAACCGAGCCTTCAATGTGGGCAAGCGCGTCCTCGTGCGTATGAAGCAGCCCGGAACCCAGATGCTGCCCCGCGTACGGGGTTGGAATCGGCGTGCTTTCGCCGCACATGTATATTTTCGGGGTCGCGTGCCAGTGAACCTGCCCCGTGGGAAAGGAAATTCCCGCGGCGTTATACTCCGCGGGCTCCGGTTTCGGCAGCGCGAGAAAGATTCCGGCAACCACAATTACTGCAAGCGCAATGCCCGCGTAAAGCATAATTTTTTTCCTGCCGGACTTTTCGTGGAAATCCTGCCGCATCCTTTCCTTTGCCTCTCTCTTCATCTGAAGCTTGAGTTTCCTTCTCTCATCCCTTGAAATGCTTTCATCACCCATGGCTTTTGCGCACCCCCTAAACCATCCATTAATTTTTCAGCCCCTTATTTTTTCATTTTCATCCTGAAACGCCCCAAGGTAATTGAGCGTGAAAAGCAGCAGTGCGATGCCGGCGGCGTTTATAAGCGCGGTGTACTGCGCGATAACTGTTATCGCGCTCACGGGCAGGAACAGCGCCCCAAGGGAAGCGCACGCGGGGCACTGCGCCACGAAGAATAATCCCATTGAGCCGAGGCCGCTCCCTCCGGCCGCGCCCGCCCTTTTTTCAATGCTGCAAAGTTTCGGCTGGAGCCAGAGGAAAGCCTGGAAGGAAAACGCGGCGCCGAAAAGCGCCGCAAAAA
>DASRUO010000109.1:0-2589 GCA_035655375.1 archaeon
TGCTTCCTGCACAGCCTGTTGAATTCTTTTGATTCCTCCAGCGGCATATCAGCTATAAGAACAGCGTCAACGCCCGCCTTTTTCGCTTTCCTCAAAAAATTTTCAGTGCCGTTGCTGTACACCAAATTGTAGTAAAGCAGCAGGCTCACTGGAACGTTTTTGTTCCGCTTTTTCACGTGCCTGATGAGGCTAAAGCATTTGTCCGCGTTTATTCCGGCTTTCAAAGCCCTTTCATCCGCAGCCTGAACCCTTTTCCCGTCGGCTATGGGGTCTGAAAACGGGAAGCCCAATTCAAGGATGTCGGCATGCTTCGCCAAAACCTCAAGAATTTTTTTTGAGGTGTTGAAGTCAGGGTCGCCCAATACAACGAATGGAATGAATGCCCCGCGCTTTTCCGCACGCAGCCTCCTGAAAGTTTCAGAGATAAGGCTCATTTTCCCGCACCGCCTTTTGGCCCGTCAGCCTTTACAGAAAGTTTTCCGCCGAGCGCTTTTGAAACGATTTCCAGGTCCTTGTCTCCCCTGCCGGAAAGGTTTATGAGCAGTGCATCGCCCTTTTTGCACTTTTTCGCGTACTTTTCCGCGTACGCAATCGCATGGCTTGACTCAAGTGCGGGAATGATTCCTTCCTTTTCTGACAGGAGCTTAAATGCGTTCAGCGCCTCCTTATCGGTTGCGTAAAAATATTTTGCCCTGCCCATTTCCCTCAAAAATGAGTGTTCAGGCCCCACCGCAGAATAATCAAGGCCCGCGGAAATTGAGTGCGTGTTGTAAATCTGCCCGTACTTGTCCTGAAGCACGTAAGTCATTGTGCCGTGCAGCACGCCTTTCCTCCCGATTTTAGGGTCGGCAAAGCGCGCGGCGTGCCTGCCGCTTTTAATTCCGTGCCCGCCTGCCTCAACGCCCACAAGCTCAACTTTTTTGTCTTTGAGGAACGCCCTGAAAATCCCGATTGCATTGCTGCCCCCGCCGACGCATGCAATTACCGCTTTCGGCAGTTTCCCTTCCTCATTGAGTATCTGCCTGCGCGCCTCTTTCCCTATTATGGATTGAAAGTGCGCAACCATTTCCGGATACGGGTGCGGGCCCAAAACCGAGCCAAGCAAATAATGCGTGCCCTCCACATTGGCTGTCCAATCCCTCAATGCCTCGTTGATTGCGTCCTTTAAAGTCCTTGAGCCGCTCGAAACAGGAATAACCTTCGCGCCCGCAAGCCTCATCCTGAACACATTGGGTTTTTGCCTTTCCATATCCTTTGTGCCCATATAAATTTCACATTCAAGGCCGAGCTTTGCGCACGCAATGGCTGTTGCCACACCGTGCTGCCCAGCGCCGGTTTCAGCGATGACCCTTTTCTTTCCCATATGCTTCGCGAGCAATGCCTGCCCCAAGGCGTTGTTTATCTTGTGCGCGCCGGTATGCGCCAGGTCCTCGCGCTTGAGGTAAACCCTGCACCCGAACTTTTCGCTCAGGTGCGGCGCGAAAGTCAAAGGTGTCGGCCTTCCCGCAAAATTTTTCAGCAGTTCATTAAGCTCCGCGTTGAACTTCCTGTCCTTCCCAATTTTGTAAAAAGCCTTTTCAAGCTCCTGAACCGCGGGCATGAGCGTTTCAGGCACGTATTGCCCGCCGTAAGAACCGAACCTTCCCTTTCCGCTCATTTTCCGGCACCTTTCACGCTTGAAATAAAGGACTTCATTTTTGAAAAGCTTTTCCTTCCCGGCTTTGCCTCAATTCCGGAGCACACATCCACCATTAAAGGGCTGAATTGCCTTATAACACGGCCCACATTTTCCGCATTCAGCCCCCCCGAAAAAACAACCTTTTTTCCCTTAATTTTTTTATTTTTCCCCATCAACCCAAAATCAATTCTTTTCCCGGTGCCGCCGTAAAGCCCTTCGCTGAAAGAGTCAAGCATGACGAAGTCAGCATCGTATTTTGCAGCGCGCGAAACGCTGTGTGCATCCCTGACATGTATTGCCTTTATCACAGGCAACCCGAAACTTTTGAAACTTTTCACGTAAGCCGGCGTTTCATTTCCTGAAAACTGCAGCACGTTCAACCCAATCGCCTTGGCAATTTTTTTCACACCGCTTTTTTCCATGTTCACGAAAACCCCTGCAACCAAAACCTTTCCCCTCACGGCATCAGCAATTTTTCTTGCCCCTGCAGCAGTAACGAACCTCGGGCTTTTTTTATAGAAGTTCAGGCCGATCAAGTCAGCGCCGAGCTTCACAGCGCCGAGAGCGTCCTTCTTGCTTGTTGTGCCGCAAAACTTTATGAGGGTTTTTCCCGTCAGCTCCTTAAGCTTCACTTCCGGCACCGGGGCGTTCATTATGGATGTTCCCACAAGCACTGCATCCGCAATTCCTTCAAGTGATTCAACCTGTTTCCTGCTGTAAATTGAGGATTCTGAAACCAGAATTATTTTCTTCCTCTTTGAAGCAGGAATAAGCTTTGCAAGGCGCCTTGTTGTCGAAAAATCCTCTTTCATTGTGTTGAGGTCGCGGTTGTTTATGCCGATGAGTTCCGAGCCTGAGGCGAGCGCCTTCTTCAGCGAGCGCGCGTCATCACATTCCACAAGCGCATCCAT
>DASRUO010000110.1:0-3985 GCA_035655375.1 archaeon
GCATGCTGGAAGAACTTTACTGATTACGCCTTCACGCCGAAAAATTCGCACGCTTTTCCCACCAAGTAAATTGAGCCGGTGATTAAAACCAAGTCCTTCGGGCCGGCTTTTTTCAGCGTGCGCGCGAAAGCCTTTTCAGGTTTTTTTTCGGAAACGCCGAAGCCGATTTTTTCCCTAAGGTTTTCAGGCTCTTCAGCGCGGAAAGAGTCCGATTTCGTGAGTATAAGCGCATCGGCATTTTTCCCCATGAATTTCCTGAATTCCACGCTGATGCGCTTGTCGTTCATCGCGCCGAACACCACGAACATTTTATCGTATTCAAAAATTTTCAGCGCCTCGAAAAGCTTTTTCCACCCGTCCGGATTGTGCGCGCAGTCCAGAATCACTAAAGGTTTTTCTTGAACCTTTTGGAGCCTCCCGCTCCACAAAGTTTTTTCAAGCCCTTTCCTCAGGCTCTCATCTGAAACCCTGAACCCTTTGCCCCGCAGCGCCCCCAGTGCCGCTGCCGCGGTCGCCGCGTTCTCGATCTGGTGCGCGCCGAGCATTTTTATTTTGATTCCGGCAATTTTTTCCGGCGAGGCCAGGTTAAATTCCTGCCCGTCTCTCCCTGAAAAAACCGTTTCCCACTTCGCCTCAACCACTGCACAATTTAATTCGGCGGCCTTTTCAAAAATTATTTTTTTTCCTGCGTTGTTTTCCGCAACCACAACAATTGAGCCTTTCTTTATTATCCCAGCCTTTTCCGCCGAAATTTTTTCAATTGTTTTGCCCAAATATTGGGTGTGCTCATGCGAAATCGAGGTTATCACGCAGACAATTCCGTGCAAAACGTTTGTAGCGTCAAGCCTTCCGCCCATGCCAACCTCCGCCACAAGGAAATCGGCCTTTTCGTCAATGAAATATTTAAGCGCCATCGCGGTAATGGCCTCGAAAAAATTCGCGGTGAAGTTGTTTTCCTCCATCAACGCCTTGAAGTGCGAGGCAAGTGCGGCGAACTCCTGCCGCGAAATGTTTTCCCCGTTGATTTTCATTCTTTCCACCGGCTCCACAAGGTGCGGCGAGGTGTAAAGGCCTGTTTTATAGCCCTGCTCTGAAAGCACCGAGGAAATGAATGCGCACACGCTTCCCTTGCCGTTGCTGCCCGCAACATGGATTGTTTTGAGCGCTGAAACGTCCAGTTCCGCAAGCTCCAGAAGCCTTTCAATGTTCCGGAGCGTGAAGCCTTTCATCGCGAATTTGAGCGAGTAAAGCCACCGCTTGCTCTCCGCGTAACCCATTCCCGGCATACGAAAGCTGTTGCAGCAAAACCTTAATTAACTCTTTCAGGCACTTTCCTCTTTATGCCGGCAAAAGCGAAAAAAGCGGTCCTTGTGTGCAACGGCTCTTTGGACACGAAATACCTTTACTCTTTCATAGGCAAAGGCGATTTCCTCATAGCGGTTGACGGGGGCGCCAACAAGCTTGTCGGCACGAAATTCGTTCCGGGCATTATCATCGGCGACTTTGACTCCATTTCCAAGAAGGCGCTGAAAAAATTCCGCTCCGTCCAAATGTTAAAGTTCCCGCGCGAAAAGGACATGGTTGACCTTGAATTGGCGCTTAATTATTGCGTTGAAAAAAAATTCCGCGAAATAATAATTCTCGGCGCGCTCGGCAGCCGCGCTGACATGGCCCTCACCAATGTTTTTCTGCTTTCCCAGATTCCTGAAAAAATAAGCGCAAAAATCCTGTATGAAAACCAGGAGATTTTCCTCGTGCGCAAAAATTTTTCAATGAAAGGAATTCCTGGCGAAATAGTTTCCTTTTTCCCGATTCAGGGCAACGTGAAAGGCCTCACATTGAAAGGGTTCAAATACGGGCTGAAAGGCTTTGACCTGCGCTTCGGCATCGGCATGGGGCTGAGCAACGAGTTTAAAAGCAAAAAAGCCTCGATTTCGTTCAAAGACGGATTGCTGCTGTGCGTCCATTTCAGGAAATGGTTCTGATTTTTAAACCCGTTCAATTCAATTTTTTCAGCGGCGGTTGTTTGTGGCTCCGGAAAAAAATTATCCTGCAAAACTTTTTGTTCCTGCAATTCTTGCATTGCTTGTGCTTCTTGCGGGCTGCGCGCAGAAGCAGCCTGCCGAAAACGAGCTCGTGGTTTACACTTACGATTCAATGGTTTCAGAGTACGGCCTCGGCCCGAAAATTGTGCCGAAATTTGAGGAGCAGTGCGACTGCAATGTAATAATGGTCGCGAAAGGCGACGCCGGCCAGGTGCTTACGGCACTGGAGCTTGAAAAAAACAACCCCCGCGCCGATGTTGTCATAGGCATTGACAACAGCCTCTCCTCCAAGGCCATTTCAAAAGGCCTTCTCGAAAAATTCACGCCGAAAAACATAAACCTCGTGCCTGAAAGCCTGCGCTTTGACAGCGAGGGTTTCCTTACGCCGTACGATTACGGCTTCATCGCGTTCGTTTACGATTCCGAAAAAGTTGATGTTCCGCTTGAAGGCTTTAATGACATTTTAAGCCCGAAGCTGAAAGGCAAAATCGCAATCCAGAATCCGCGCACTTCATCTCCGGGGCTTGCATTGCTTTTGTGGACTGTCGCTGTTTACGGCGACCCGGGCTACAAGGAGTTCTGGAAAGAGTTCAGGCCGAACGTGCTTACAGTGACGCAGGGCTGGGATGAATCCGCGGGTTTGTTCAGCGCCGGAGAGGTGCCGATTTATTTAAGCTATGCCACTTCCCCGCCCTACTATGCGGAATTTGAAGGCATAGGCCACTTCCTTGCCGCCGGCTTCAGGGAAGGGCATTACATTCAAATTGAGGGCATGGGCGTTGTGAAGGGCGCGAAGCACAGGAAGCTTGCCGAGCAGTTCATTGAATTCTCGCTGGATGAAAAATTCCAGGAAGAAGTGCCTTTCACGCAGTTCATGTTTCCCGTGAATGAAGGCGTTGAGCTGCCCGAAGCCTTCCGGAAATACGCTTTGAGGCCTGAAACGCAATTGGAGCTTGACCCCGCGCTTGTGCAGGAGAAGGAAGAGGAATGGGTTTCCGAATGGGAGAAAATAATGTCCTCTGGCTAGCGCTGAAAGGCACGCTGTTTTTCTTTTTCCTCGCGTTCTTTTTTTACCCGCTAGCCTTGGTGCTTGCGCGGTCGCTTTCCTCAGGCCCCGAAATTTTCGCGCTTTTCCTGGAATTTGTTTCCTCCCGCCAGCAAATTTTATGGAACTCCTTTTACCAGGCTGCTGTTTCAACAATTTTTTCGGTAATTGTTGCATTGCCTTTGGCTTACGTTATCGCGAAAAGGTCTTTTCCGGGCAAAAAAATAGTGAAAGCGCTTTCCCTCATACCATTCGTTTTCCCGTCAATCCTCGTGGTGCTTTCATTCGTGGTGATTTTCGGAAACAACGGCTGGGTCAATTCCTTTCTCCGCAATTATGCCGGCTTCAGTGAGCCGATACAGTTCCTTTACGGTTTTTCAGGCATAATCCTCGCGCACGTGTTCTACAATTTTCCCATTGTAATGCGCTTCGTTTCAGACGCGTGGGAAAACCTAGATGTTTCAATGAAGGAGGCAGCGAAAACCCTCGGCGCGACCCCTTTGAACGTTTTCCTTAACGTTACGCTGCCGCAGCTCCTTCCATCAATACTCGCTTCCGCCTCCCTTGTGTTCATTTTCACCTTCATGAGCTTCACCATTGTCTTGACCTTGGGCGGCATTCAATTCACGACTTTGGAGGTTGAAATTTTCAGGCAGGTTTCAAGGAATCTGGATTTCGCACTCAGCTCATCACTCGCGGTGTTCCAGTTTGCGCTTCTATCAGTTGCCGCATTCCTTTACCTGCACTTCTCGAAAAAATACGCTTTCGGCGAAAGGCTCCGCACCGAAAAGCCCATCCCTTTAAGCCTTGGTTCTCTCCGCGGCTTCATTGAAGCGCTTGTCCTTGCAGCCGGAATCTTTTTCATCGCGCTCCCGCTTGCCTCGCTTTTCGCTTT
>DASRUO010000111.1:0-5156 GCA_035655375.1 archaeon
AAGCGTTATTTTTTCCCGCGGAACTATTTCACCGATTGCAGTGCCCAATGATAAAGCCCCCAGAAAATTAAGTGGCACGTTTTTTTAAGAATTGGCTGGTTTGCGGCTTTAAGGGCTTCCTTACCTTTTTATTCCCTTTCACGCCATAATTTTAGGGGATTAAATGGTGGAGGTTTCAAGGGACGGCAAGGGCTTCAGGCTTGTGTTCACGGAGCAGGAATCCTCCAAACTTGGCTTTAAGCCGGAAAAAGAGTACGAAATGGCGCAGGCAATCAACGGCATCTGGGTGATTGTGGAAGGGAAAGAAAAAGCCAGCGGAGCCGCCGCCGTTGCCGCAAAGATTGACGTGGTTGGGCAGAAAATCGCCGGAATGCTGAAACAGCTCCCGCTGAAGGAAAGGGTCGAGGGGATTTTTGAGAAAAGCCTCAAGCCCGAGGAAGCGAAAAAGTTTTCTGAAATGCTTTCAAAGGGGAAAGTGGAAAAATTCAAATTGAATGAAAAATACAGGAAAGCGGTTTACAGGTTCATGGAAGAGCCGGAAACAAAATTCGAAAACAATGAAAAGCCGTTCGAGGATTTTAATCTTGAAAAGGACGGCTTCCTTGTTGTGAAAAACGAGCTGCGCGCAAAAGCCCTGAGCGCGGAGCTTGAAAATAAAATCAAGGACGGAAAAGTTAGGGGCACGCGCGCCTTCACCGGCGAATTTTACATCATTTACTCGGCGCTGCTTGAAAGCTCCATGGAAAAAGTTTTGGCGGAAATGAAAAAGAGCCGCGCGGCAACGCTCGCATCAATCGCGCAAAACACCAAGCTCACGCCAACCCTTGCGCGCATCACGCTTGAATTCCTCAAGGAGGAGGGGCAGGCAATGGAAAGGAAAAAGGATTCCTTCCAGTACATTGAATGAAAATGAAACGGAATGCGGGAAAAAAAAGGTTTTGAGGCAGGAAAAAGGATGGTTTTTGAATGCGGGAATTGCACGGAAGCATGGTTTTGAGGGAAGGGAAATTGGGCGGTTTTTGCGCGGCGCGTTGGCGGCGGGGAAATGTTTCGAAGGCGGGAAAATGAGGGTTTTGATTCCGATTCTTTCGGAGCAGGAAAACAACGAGGCTTTCCTTGAGCAGGCGCTGAAGGGCGCGAAAGAAGCCATAGTGCTTTTGGTTGTTGACACCAACACGAACACGCAGGAAGAGTTCGGGTTCACAACCGCGCACATACAGAAAGGCCGCGCGGTCATTGAATCGGTGAAGGAAATCATCGGCAGGAAAAGGAAAAAGTCCGAGGAAATAATAGAGTGGGGTGACCCGAAAAGCAAAATCCTGAACCTCGCGCTCCTGAGGAAAGTGGACAAGGTTGTGATGAAAAGCCAGGAAAACAACTACTTCAAAAACCTCGTGAAAAGCCTGAAAGACGAGAAAATAGAGGTTGAAACTGTTTAAGCAGCGCGGCTGAATTTCAGAGCCATGGCACAAACAATATATATCTGTATAAACTACTTCTTGAAGGCATGAACCCCAAAAGAACTGCGCTTTTGCTGCTTTTAGCCCTGATTACCGCAACATTTTCAGCTTCCGCTTTCGCGGCGGTGAAAATCTACTGCCCTTTCGAATCAGGCTCAGGCACTGAGCTGTGCGAGAAATCCTCAAGCCATTCTTCTTTTTCAGTTGAAAAGGGCTCAGGCGTTGAATTCAAATCCGGCTACCTGGGAAACGCCGTTGAAATTGAAAGCGATAACGACATCCTCGTGCTCAACGACGTTGAATCCAGCTTCCCCATGTATGAGGGCTCCGTAGGCTTCTGGATCAAGCCTTTGGACTGGACGGAGAGCGGCGGCAACAACCTTCTTTTTTACGCTAACAGCCCTGACGGCGATACAGCCCTTGACAATTTAAGGATTCATTATTCCGGAACAGCAACAAGCCTCGGCATTGACAATCCGTCGCTAACTTTTTCCGCAGGCCACATTGACTGGGGCGACCCTTCAAACAACGATTATGATTTCACCATGGTTGACATTTCGGACTGGTTTGACGGCGGCACAATAAAGGATGAATGGCACCACATCGGCTTTTCATGGAAGGAGTCAAGCGGCAGGGTGAAGGCTTTCGTTGACTTTGAGGAAAAAGATGATTTTTCAGGCGGATTTTCCTTCATTACAGACAACAAGCAGATGTCCGAAATGCGCATAGGCACTTTCAACGGCGATTCCGGCGTGGTATTCCCGGCCGACGCGCTTTTCGACGAGCTGAGGGTTTACAATGAGGAAATAGATTTTGAGGGTTCAAGGCCTGAAATAACCGATTTGGAGGAAAATATCATTTCAGACACGAGCGCCGAAATTTCATTTAATACAAGCGTTTCAACCGAACCGCAGATAAAGTACTGGCGCTCGGGCGGTTCCGTGCGCACGAAAAACCTCTCAAGCGGGACAACGCATTCGGCCACGCTTGACTCGCTTGAATCCGGCAGGACTTATAATTACACGATAAGCGCGTGCAATTCCGCGGGGCTTTGCGGGAACGCTTCCGGCGACTTCAGCCTTTCGGAATGCTCCAGCGCGATAACATGCGTGAAAGTCGGCTCATGCATCAGCGGCAGGCAGAAATTGTTTTGCACTGACTCAAAGGGCTGCGTTGAGGATTACAATACAACGGAAAGCTGCACCATCACAAGAGAATGCACGAGAAATTCCGACTGCACTGGAGGAAAAGTCTGTGAATTAAACCATTGCGTTGAACCGCAACCTGAGTGCGTGAATGATGCGGACTGTGATGCTGGAGAGGAATGCGGCAGCAGCGGCTCATGCGTTGCGCCGCAGCCAGAATGTGTGAATGATTCACAGTGCGGCGGCACTGAAAAATGCTCTTCCGGCGGCGAGTGCGTTGCGGTTTCATGCCCTTCAGGGCAGCGCGCTGAAAACCACAGGTGCGTTTCAACATGTTCAGGAACTGTGTGCGGCGGCGCATGCCAAACCGGTTCAGGCGCATGCTGTTCAAGCAGGTGGAATGAGGGCTTTGAAAGCTGCAGGATAGACAAAATCTCGGAGCTTGAAGGGCTTTCCTCACAATCGGAAAGCATTGAAGCCGCGGACTTTCTCAGCAAAGCGCAGAATTCTGAGAGAAACGGCCTGCTCGCGAAAGGCTCGGCTGAAGCAGATATAGGGATTGCTTACGCGAACGTTGAACTGGCGAAAAAAAACGGCAAAAAAATCGACAAGGCGCTGGCAATTTTAAGCGGCGCTGAAACCGAGCTTTCCGCGGGAAATTATGCCGAAGCGTCGCGCATCGCGGGAACCTATGGAGAAGGAATTGAGGATTCGCTGGATTTGGTGTTTATCGGAATTGCAGGAATAATAATCCTTGCAATTTTAGGCGTTGCCGCATTCTTCATAATCAGGGGCTACAGGCACACTGAAAACGGCCCTGAAGCTGAGAAAGAATATGTCGGTCCGGTTGTGGGAAATGCCGAGGAGCCCGCGAAGCAGGAAAAGGGGCGGGCGAAAAGGCAGGAAAAACAGGAAGAAGACGAAACCCCGGAAGAGAAAAAAGACGAGGTCCTTGAAAAGCTGAAGGAATCCCTTGCAAAGATTGACAAGAAAAAAGAAACGGATTCAGAACAGTGAAATAAACTTTTTTTACCCGAAAACAATTTTTTCGGCTTTCTTCGAATTTTCCTTCACTTTTTCCTGGTGTTCCTTGAGGAACGGGATGAAGAAATCCACCGCGAACTGTTTCAGCTCCGCGGCAAGCAGTTTCCCCGACGCGAACTCGGCGCCGGTTTTTTCAAGCTCTTTCGTGTCCGGATAATGGAATTTAAGCATTTCAAAAACCAAATCGGCTTCAAGGTTTCCTCCCTTGGCACGGTGCTCCTCAACGGTTGGTTGTCCGCCGGAAAAGGCGCGCCTTATTTTTTTCTCCGCTTCCTTGGGGGAATCGTTCAGGAAAATCGCCGTTTCCGGGCGCGAGGCCGACATTTTCATGCCCGGTTGCAAACCGCTTTGGTGCCTGAAGTAAATGAAGGAGGGCACCTCCATTTTGTAGGGCAGGCGTTTCGCGATGTCACGCGTGAGGCGGGCGTGCGGGTCCTGGTCAATTCCTATTCCCGTGATTGAAGGCATCACGCCTTCAAACTCCTGAAGCTGCGGGTGCAGAATGTCCGCATACTGCAAAAAGTTTGCCGCAACCTTTCCCAAATCAACGTGGCCGTAAACCGCCTCGAAAGTGTTTTTCGTGATTTTTTTGCTGAGCTCGAAAGCGAATTCATAATAGCGGTTTTCCTTCCTTGACTGCACGAAAATGTCTTCTTTCTCCAAGCCGAGCGCGAGCAAGTCCGCAACATTTTGCACCGCCCATTTCTTCGCTGCCATCAAATCAGGGATTTTTGAGTCCGGCCTGCTGAGGAACGCATCCAAATCGCCCACCGAAAAATAGTTTTTGGCGCCTTTGCCTTTGAAAAATTTGAAAAGGTCAATGTCCGCCTTGTGGCCCAAGTGATACGGCCCTGAAGCCGCGATTCCCGTGATGTTTATGAAAGGCTTTCTCGCCTCAATCCTTTTCAGGATCTTTTCAAAATCGCGGTGCGCGACAACGACGCCGCGCTCAAAGAGGTAATGGTTCAATGAACCGGAAGCTTTCTGCGGGAAAGGCTTCAGGCCGAATTCCTTGAAAACGTGTTCATAATCCGCAATGCTCTGCGAGCCCCAAGGGTCTATTTCGTGCGCGTGCGCCAAAAAATCCACCTTTTAAATTAATTCATTAAGTATTTTATTAAACAATGGGTTTGGTGCACTTAAAGGTGTTTTAATGGCTTTACTAATCGACGACAAGGTTGTGCTTCGGGACAAAAGGCTTTCAGATGCCCTGAGGCAGAAAGGGTTCGGCGAGCTCAAGGGCAGGGAGCTCGTGCTGGACCTTTTCGAGGGCCTTTACCTCCTTGAAAAGGAAAAATTCGCCATAGAGGACTCCAAAACCGAGAAAGGCCTTAATGAAGAGGAAGTGCTGAAATACGCTTTAAAAAAAATAAAGGAATTTTATTTGAAGTACCAGGTTTTCAAGGATTTGCGTGAGCGCGGCTTTGTCGTGAAAACCGGATTCAAGTTCGGTTTCGATTTCCGCGTATATCCCCGAGGCAAGAAACCGGGCGAGGCGCACTCGCAG
>DASRUO010000112.1:0-7737 GCA_035655375.1 archaeon
GAGTGAAAAAAACCGCGGGAAAAAGGCGGCGCGGGAAAAAATTAACAAGCCGGAAAAAACGCGTTTATAAGCCTTTAATAACAGGTTTTTAAATTTAAAAGCAATCATATAATGGAGCTGAATGCCTAGCGGAAAAAAAATTTTTGCACTGTTGCTGCTGCTTGCCCTTCCGGCTGTTTCAGCGGAAACAATTTTCTGGGTGAGGGGCAACGATGAAACGGTTTCGGCCGCTGGAAGCGTTTTTTACGCGCTTTACGAGCTGCCGCCGGACGAATTTTCAACAACAACGACGATTTTGAAAACCGCGAGCGCGGGAACTGGAAACTGGACGGCATTTTACCACAATGGAATTGACGCCGATGTGGCGCTTTCCGGAAACGTTTACGTGTGGCTTTCATATGTAAGCTCGAACAACGCGGACGCGAAAATGAAATTCGCGCTTTACGATTTCAACCCTTCAACGGGGCAAAGCACCCAAATAGCGGCCTCGGCGCTGAAAAGCATTCCAAGCGGCGGAATATACCAGGATTCCGCCCCAATAACGCAGCCCTACACCCTCAGCGCGGGGCATAAACTGAAGCTGGAAATATTGTATGATGCGCCGGCCGGGGCAAGCCTTGCGATGCGGCTTGATGAAGGCGAATCCGATACGGCGCTTTCATGGAACGCGCCGAACGGAAGCACTTACAATGCGGAGGGCGTGAAAAATTCCGGCGCGCTGCTGGTGAACGCTTCAGGGCTTCCCCAGATAGCGTGCGCTGACAGTTCGCAGTGCGGGGACGGAAACCCTTCAACGGTTGACATATGCTATTACGCTGGAACTTACGGTGCCTTCTGCAGCAGCGAGGTGCCGGGGTGCAGCATTGCGTGCGGCTCCGATTCTGAATGCACAGTAGAATCCGGCGGGAAATGCTCCAATAAAGGCAGCTGTTCAAGCGCCTGTTCCTATCCTGAACAGCAGAGCCTGCAGGAAAGCCAAGGCGCTGAAAACTTTGAAATTGATTCAAGTGAAGTGATATGCGGCTCGAACAATGACTGTGATGACGGCATTCCGACAACGACTGACAGCTGCAGCAATGCCGGCACGGCGCAATCATTCTGCCTGAACACGCAATGCGGCATAGCCTGCACAAGTTCCTCGAGTTGTGACGACGGAAACCCGGTAACCAATGATTTATGCCTTAACGCGGGCGCGTGCTCGGCCGCGTGCAACAACGTTTCATGCAACCCCTTATGCTCAAGCGATTCAGACTGCGATGATTCAAACCCCGCAACCCTGGACGTGTGCGCGGGCGCCGGAAGGTGCACAGCGACATGCGAAAACCTAACCTCGTGCGGGAACAACATATGCGAAGCCTCTGAAACCGGATGCTCGTGCGCGCAGGACTGTGGAACATGCGGCGGAAGCATTTCAGACATTTATGAAAACGCGTGCATCGGGAACAGCTGCAGGCAGACGATAAAGCTCGGGGTGTGCGGGAACGGGAGGTGCGAACTCGGGGAAAACTTTTTTTCGTGCGCGCAGGACTGCAAACCGCAAAATATAGGGATTGAATTCTCGTTTCCGGACGGCCATTACGTGCGCGGCGAGGCCGTGCAGGTGAAGGCTTCAGTGCTTGTGGACGGGGAAAAAGTGAGCGGTGCAAAAGTGAGGGCGAAAGGCTTTTTCGGGGATGTTCCGCTTTTAAATGACGGCAGGCATGATGACGGAACCGGCAACGACAACGTTTACGCCAACACCTTCACAGTACCAATTGAAACGCAAAAAATGCTTTACCCCGTAACGGTTTACGCTGAAATCGGGGGCGTGGTGCAGCAAAAAGTCGGATTCGCCAACGTGGTGCCGAAAATATCGGTTTCACTGGATTTTGACAAAAAGGCGTACATCTTGGGCGACGACTTGAAGGTTGAGGGGAAGATAGGCGTAAAGGGAAAGCCTTCAGAGCTGCCGATTGACCTGAATTTTTCGCTGAACGGCATTGTTCTTTCGGAAAAAGACATCAATTCCGGCTCCGGCTTTTTCACCGCGAATTACAGGACAACCCTGATTGATGAGGACGGCAATTATTCCGTAAGCGTTTACGCGATTGACGCGAACGGCAACATTGCCTCGCTTGAGAAGGGCGTGCGCGTGCTCAAGCCTGAAGCCACAAACTTTCTCGTGGTCGAGCTGAAGGAAGGCCTGCCGGAATCCGTGCGGAAAGGCGAAAACATCAGGATTGAGGCAATGGTTTATGACGTGCAGGGAAACGGCATTGAAGGCGCGGACGTTGAAGGCGCCGTGGGCGGCGGGAAAAGTTTCACAATGCAGGATTCCAACGGCGGCGTGTACGGATATACTTTGAACATTCCGAGCGACGTGAACGCCGGAATTTTCACTGTCAAAATCAGGGCCGTGAAGCAGAGCAAGGAAGGCGCGGCGGAGGCAAGGCTGAATGTGCTGCCGCTTTCAATAGAGGTTGAAATACTGAAGCCTCAGGAAAACAAAACATTCCTCGCGGGAGAGGAAATGCTTTTAGAGGTGAGGGCAACGCTTGAAAACGGCTCCCCTTTGATCACGGAAAAAGCGTTCGCGGAAGTGAACGGCGAAAAAATCCGGCTTAAAGGCGTTGAAAAAGGCCTTTACAGCGGCTCATACCTTGTGAGGCCGGAAGATGAGGGAAAGCTTTCAGTGCGGTTCAGCCTTGACTCGGGTTACGGCGAGGCCGCGGAAAAGGGATTGGACGCGGAGGTTTCGGGGGTGTCATACCTTTACTACGCGAGGAAATACACGCTGCAAATAATCCTCGGAATCATCGCCCTTGCACTCTTGCTCATGGGTGGCGCGCAGCTCTTGAAGAAACGCGCCTCAATAGGGTCGCTGAAGAAAAGGGAAAGGCAGATAATTGAAAAAATCAAGGCGGTGCAGACCGAATACTTTGTCGGGGGAACCCTTGACAAGAAAAATTATGACAAGTACATGGAAAAGTACGAGTCCGAGCTTCAGGACATCAGGGAATCAATAAATGCTTTTTCAATGAAGGCGAAGAAAAAATGATTTTCAACGGGAAAGCTTTTGCCTTTCTGGCCCTGTTGGCGCTGGCGGCGAATGCGTTCGCCCCCGAAACAACTTACTGGCTGCGCGGCGACGACTTCACGAATTTCGTGGAGGGCTCGAAAGGAAATTTCATGACCACAAGCGCGCCGAACGTTTCCTCAAGCAAAACCGTTCTGGCGGCTGACGCTGAAACCGGGTTGGTGGGGAGATGGTACACCGTGCTGCTGCCGGTGCAGGCGCAGGTTTACTCAAATGTTTACCTCTGGGCCAACGGCGCGAAAGGCGATGGCACCTTCAAATGGACGCTTTACGATTTCAATCCCGAAAGCCTTGAAAGCAGGCCCATTGCGGAAGGGTCTTTTGGCGCGGAAAACATGGAATCCGCGGGGCCTGTGAAGGGAAATGAAACAATAAGCGCGGGGCACAGGCTCAAGCTTGAAATGTCGTTTGAAGGGGAAAACGGCTCGCTGACCGTTGATGATGCGGCTTTCGAGGCGAACTCGGAGGCAAGCACTCCTTCAGGACAAAGCGCTGGCGCCAAGGGCGTAAGGAGCACCGCTGTCCTGTTCCTCTCACAGTGTTCAGGCAATGAAATCAAGTGCTCAAACGATGCCGCGTGCTATGATTCTGACCCTTTCACGGAGGACACGTGCGTTCAGGCGGGCACATGCCAGTCTTATTGCGAACACGCCGAATGCGAGCCGAAATGCGTGGGCGCGGGGGAATGCAATGATGAAAACCCGCTCACCATTGACTCATGCGCCAACGCGGGCTCGTGCAACGCGTTCTGCGAAAACGCCGAATGCGGCGTTGCGTGCCCCGGAAACGCGCAGTGCGATGACAATAACCCCGGAACGATTGATTCATGCGTTTACGCGGGAACGTGCTTTTCCTACTGCAAAAACGACGAGGCCGGCAGCAGGACAATCAAAATCGAGGGGTGCAGGGCCATAGAGTGCACGGGGAAAAACTGCGTTGAATCGGTTGCGCTGGACTGCTGCGGCAACAGCCTTTGCGAGCAGGGGGAAAACACGCAGGCATGCGGCGCGGACTGTTCGGGGGCGAAGCTTGAAATATTAAGGCCGGTGAAAAACGATTACGCCGTCAGGGGCGTGAAATTTTCAATTGTCGTGAAGGGCCTGAAAGGCGACAGCCTGAAGGCTTCAGGCTTTTTCGGCTCGGAACAGCTGTTCGATGACGGCCTGCACGATGATTTAAGCGCGGATGACGGCGTTTTCGGAAACTTCATTGAAACGGGAAACGCGGTTGAAGGGATGAACACGATAGCGGTTGAAAATATGGGCACGCGGAGGGAAAGCGTTTTCCTGAACATTAATGTCATTCCGGCGCTGGAAGTGAGCCTGAAAACCGACGGGCGCGAGTACGCGCTAACCGATTCGGTGCAGATTCAGGGAAGCGTTTCAAGGAAAGGCACGCCTGTGAAAGGGGCTGTGCTGCTTTCAATGTTTGCGGGAAACAAAAAAATCTTTTCCGCTGAAACGGAAACCGATGAATTCGGGAACTTTCATTACACTTTCAGGCCGTCGCCGGATGACTCGCTGGGGGAACGCGAAATTCGGGGCGAAATATCCGATGAATACGGCAACAGCGGGAAAGCTTCGGCGGCCATTGAATTCCTTGAGCCGGAACAGCTGCTTCCGCTGAAAATAAATGTTTCAGGGCTGGAAAAAGAGTACGTGTTTAACGGGAAAATGAGCCTTGCCGCGGAAGTTTCCGGCGGCGGCGCGCCGGTTGAAAAGGCAAGGGTTTTCGCGCTTCTTGGAAGCAAAACCCTTGAATTCACTGAAAAAGGCGGCGGAGTTTACACGCTTGAAACGCGGGTTCCGGCTGAAGCGCCCAAAGCCGGCGGGAGGCTTCAGGTTTCGGTGAACGCGGAAAAAAACGGCCTTAAAGGCAAAATTTTGCTGGATTCATCGGTAAAGCCGGCCAGGATTAAAGTCAAAATAACGGAGCCGGAAAAAAGCGTTTTCGGCTTCTGGGAGAAGGTGCGGGTGAAGGCGGAATTCGGGCTGGAAAACGGCGGCAAAATTAGCGGGGTTGAAGCCTTTGTGGGCATTGGCGGCGAACAAATGCCGATGGAGGAAAAAGGGGGCGCATATTACGCGGAATTCAGGGCAAAGGACTGGAACGGGTTCATTGCGGAAGTGAAAGTGTCTGACGCTTACGGGAACAGCGGCTCTGAAAAAATTTCGGGGGCTGTTTCCGGGTATTCGCCCGATTATTACCTTGAATTTTACGGCACGCTCGTGGCGGGAATCGCGGCGCTGGTGTCCGCATTCATAATCGGCGCATTGGTCATTTACCGCGGCGGAAGGAAAACGGAGGAGCTCATGCGGAAAGAGCGGGAGCTCACAAGAAAAATAAGGTACGTGCAGACACGCTATTTCAAGCTCGGCGGCTTCACGAGGCAGAAGTATGACGAGTTAATGCTTAAATACGGCAGGGAACTAGAAAATGTTAGGGCTGGAATGAAAAAAATGCGGCCGCGGGAAACGGATGAAAAGGGGAATGATTCCGGATGAAAAAAATATTTCAAGCGCTCATCATCGCGGCACTGCTCATTTCCATGGGCGGCGCCGCGGACGCGCTGACGCTGAAGGCGGAGAGGGCGGGCTTTGAAAAGGGCGGCACGCTGAATTTTTCCGGCACCTGCGATTCAGGAACAGTGAACTCAATAAAAGGCGAAACCGGAAGGGCGAAAATTTTCGATGAACAACTGAACTGTTTTGACGGAAAATTCGATTATTCTTACCTCACAAATTTCAATGACCCTTCAGGCAACTGGAAGATAACGCTTTACACCCCGGAATCGGAAACGACCGCGCAGGTGCGCGTGAACCTCACCCCCGAATCGGCTTATTACAGGGTGACTTTCCTCAGCCCCGCGGGCTTTTCATTCATGAGGGGCCAAAACGTTTTCGTGAGCGTTGAACTCACGGATTCCGGAACGCCGGTGGATGGCGCGAAAACGGTGATGTTCGACGTTTCGGGGGAAAGGATAAGCCTCAAGGGCGAGGGCGGTGGAATTTACGACGTGAATTACGTGATACCGTTTGATGCGGGGCTCGGCGAATGGCTTTTAACAGTAACGGCGGAGAAAAACGACGGCGGAAATGTTTTCGGCGGGGAACGCGAAATTGAAACGGAGATAACGCAGGCGGATTTTGCGTTCAGCATCATTGAGCCAAGCCAGAAAACCTATGAGCAAAGCGACACAATACCGTTCAAGGCCGGAATTTTTTACCCTGGCGGGCGAAGGCTTGAAAAAAGCGGCGCCGAAAAGGTGCAGCTCATCGCGGGCGATGAAAAGCTTGATTTTGAGCAGAACTCGGAAGGCGAATTCATTCTCGCGTACACCCCGAAAAAATCCGGCAGCCAGGAAATGGGCATTTACGTGAAGGATTCCGCCGGCAACACCTCGGAGGAAAAAATAAGCCTTGTTGTTTCATGCTCGATAACTTGCTTCCTGAAGCTTTACGGCCTGGCAATACTTGTGATAATTCTCGTGGCGGGCGTGGTGCTGAGGCTTTTCTACGGCAGGATAAGGCTTTCACTCGAGCTGGCCGGGCTGAAAAACGAGAAGCAGAAAACATGGCAGCTCATAAAGGACCTGCAGTCGGAATACTTCGGCAAGGGCGTGATGCCGAGCTCCAGCTACAGGAGCAACCTCACATCCTACAAGGCGCGCGTTATGGAGCTTGAGGAAAAAATAAAGGAGATTGAAAAGAAGCTGCAGGAAGGAAAATAGTATTTTAAAGGGAAAAAACGTTAATCCGGATACAAGGTTTTACTCTTGGATGAAAAAAAGGAAGAAGCCATACTGAAAGCCACGAAAAAGCTTCTGGAAACGAAAACGCCGGAAGAAGACATACTGATAAGCCTTGAAGAGCTCGGCCTTGGCAGGGTGGAAGGCGAGAAATACATAGCGAAAGCCAGAAAACAGGCGGAAGAGGAGCCTGAAGCGGAAACGGAAAGCGCGGCGCCCGCGGAAAAATCCGGCGGCGTTGAACAGGAGGAAGCGCCCGCGGAAAAAGGAAAAGGGCATGAAAAAAGCGCTGGCCAAGATGAAGGCGCGGAAAAAAAACCCGCGTTCTGGAAAAAATTCCTTGAAAAAAAGGCGGAGACGGAAAAGCCGAGAAGCGGGGAAAAAGGCGCGGCGGAAAGCGGCGGAAAAACATTTATCCCAAAGCTGAAGAAAGGCGGGCTGGGAAAAGTGAAGGAAATATTCCCTGAATCACCTCTGGACAGGAGAGACGAGGGCGGAAAAACGGGTGCCGCGGAAAGCGAAAAGAAAAGCGCCGGAAAAGAGCGCACGGAGGGAATCAAAGGCCTGACGAATAAAAACCCGGAACTCATCAAAATGATTTCAAGGCCTTCACCTGAAAAAAAAGGGGCGTTTGCCGCGGAAAAAGGCGATGAAAAAATCGGGGGCGTTCAGGCGGCGGGCAAAGAAAAAATTTCCCTTGCAATGAAATCCGCGGCCGCGGAAAGCACGCTGCCTGAAGGAAAGGTGAAGGCCGGCGGCCTCGACATCCTTGAAAAAAACATTGAATCAGGCGGCGGAATAAACGCCGGCGCGCCGGAAGTTGCCGGAAGGCATGATGAAAAAACCGAGGGCGAGCTAACAATGCTCATCATACCAAATGTTGAGTACGGGAAAGGAATAACCATGCTCGCCC
>DASRUO010000113.1:0-7496 GCA_035655375.1 archaeon
ATGTGTGAATTGTCTGATGAAGAGCTTGTCGAAACGTTCGCGGGCCAGTCTGATGCGTTCCTGCCGAAGGAGAGCCAGATTACGGCAAGGTGCGCCACCGAGGCTTCAAACATTGTGAGGGGCATCAACAGCATGAAGTTAAGCATTGCGAAATGCAAGGCCAATGCCGCGCTTGACTGCGCAGCCAAGCAGGAAAGCGTGAAAAGCTGCAACGAGCTGAAGGAAAACCCGGAAAACATCGCGAAAACCCTTGTGGCGAACATGTGCAGGCGTTTTGGCGTGAGGGCTGATTCAGGCGAGACCAGCGGCGGCCTTTACGATATCGCGGAAGAGTTTTACGATGTTGACCCCGCGCTCGCAAACCAGCTCGGCGACACAGCCGACAAAACCGCCGAAGACAAGAAAAACCTGAACTTTTTCAGCTATGTTTTGGGCGACGCCGAATACGGGAAAAAACTCAAAGACCGGGCGGAAAAGCTTAAGGCAGTGAAGGAGAGGCTCGGCGAGAGGGAAGAGGATTCAGCGCTTATAGGGGAAATAGACGAGCAGATTGAAAAGATTGAGAGTGAAGGCAGCCAGTTTGAAAACTTTTTCGACTTTTCAAGGATTGGCCGCGCCTTTGAGCAGCCCGATTAAAAGAGCCGGATTTTTTCCCCAGCCCAAAAAAACCGGTTCAGCCGTGAAAGGCCGTCAAGCCCTCTCTTTTTCCCACAAATCCACTAACATTTTATAATTCCGCGCAACCTGTGAAGCCGCTTCCGCGCGCGAGATTTTTCCGTCATTCAGCGCCTTCATCGGCTCCCAGAAAACAGTCCTTCCGACCGCAAACCCTATTATGCCTTCCACTTTCGCGCCGACCTTAAGCCACTCCTTCACTTTTTCCGCGTCCTCGCCCCTGCCAAGGGTTATTATTCCGGCGGTTCTGCCGTTCGCGTGGCACTGCTTTACAAGCGCTTCGGAATCCTCAACCTTTCCAACGCCTTCAAGTTTCCACACGTCCGGCTCAACTCCGAAATCCTGAATGAGCTTTATGGCTTTCACCATGAGCCCCGGCCGCACCTCGGCGTCAAAAACTTTTTTGTCTTCCCCTACCTTTTGCAGCTGTCCCGCTGTTGCAGGCACGAGCAGTTCAAACAAAAACTTTTTTTTGATTTCACGGCAGTAATCGCTTATTGCTTTCAGCCTTTTCAGCTGCCTCTCATTCAGGGCCTTTTCCCCTTCAGGGTTAAACCGTACAAGCACTTTCGCGAACGTAGGGTTCACGCGCTTTATATGGTCCTTGAAGTCCGCGTGCTCAAAATCAAACTCGTCCTGCCCGCTTTTCTCCGTGGGCATTGCCGTCATTATGCCGCGCTTCTGCGCCTCCCTAAGGATTCCGGCGCCGAACTGCTCATCAACAAGCACCGCGGCTTTATCCTTCGGGACGCCCATTTCAAGGCTTTCAAGGAAGCCCTCGAAAACCATGTGCTTCAAGTCGGAGTATTTAGCGGCCTCTTCATTGCTTGGCTTCCTTCCCTCAATTCCGTAAAGCTTTTTCAAAAGCGAGCCGCGGTGGTCAAAAGGCAAAATAAGCAAATCCTTCCCGTAACCCATCAGTAATCCCCCAAACCACTTAATGCTAAGCAAAAAAATTAGGGAAATTCTTCTTAAATGGTTTTTGCTTTCGACCCTCGGCAGTCAGGCTTGGCCACGCTTAACCATTTAACCGGCTGACCTCTTGCGGTGCGCCCACAAAGTTTTGAATCAGCCCCTTCTGCCGCACCTCGGGATGGAACAGCACGCCGTAAAAAGGTTTCCACCTGTGCATGAACGCCTGCACCGTTCCTGTTTCCGCATACACATCAAAGATTTCCCTCAGCTTTGCGGAATCCTTCACCCCGAAATTGTGCAGCTCGAAAACTTCCTGAATTCCTTCCGCGCCCAAAAAATTCTTTTCAAATTCAATTTTCACAAGGCCGATCTCCGCGCATTTTTCAAGCCCGCAGGAAAAAACCTCTGCGATGACCTGCATGCCGGCACAGATTCCGAGCACGGGCTTCCTGAATTTTTTCAGGAAAGAAAATTTTTCCAAATTGTTCAGGTATGCTGTGTCCCTGAGCGAGGTTCCGCACAAAATTATTTTCTCGGCTTTTTCAACGTCTTTCGCGGTGATTTCAGAGTAATGCTTCGCGGAGCATTTTTTCCCGCAAGCCTTCACAATGTCCTGCACCGGCTTCACGAACTCGAAGAAATGCATTTTTTCGGGGCTGAAGAAAACGAGGAGAATCATTTTTTCACGCCCGCGCCGTTTTCGACCGGCGGTACCGACAACCCATGCTCGTCTGGACTCGCATGGGTTTTGCTCGCTCCGTTCGCGGTCATTTTTCCACGCCCTTTAATTCCTGAATTTCCAGCACTGCCGCTTCACGCCCTTTTACAACAATGCGGCTCCGCGCAATTTCAAGCCTTTTCCTGAAAAAGGGCGCGTCAAGCGTGAAGCTTTCAAATTCGCCGCCTTCGCCCGCGGGATTGATGCCTGTTTTTTCCGCAATTTTTTTGATTCCTGAAATGAATTTCCCATCAATAGGCTTCCCAAGAAATTCCTTCAGGCCCGGGGCGAAAGCCGCAGCAACAACCGCCTTGATTTTCCTTTCCTGCAGCTCTTGCAGGAGCTCCCATTGATTTTTCTGCCATAATGGGTTGAAGCACTCCAGCTTCAGCTTGCTGCAAATTTTCTGGATGCGGGAAGCCTGGTAAGCGGAAGCGAGCGCGCCGGTCACAACCCCTTCAACCGAGAATTTTCCCTTCGCTTCACGCAAAGCCTTTTCCAAATCATGAAGCTCTTCCTCTTTAACGCCTTCGGTTTCCCGCATTATGAGGGGCAGATCCATGCTTTCAGCCTGCGCCGAAACAAATTTCATGTTCGGCGTGTGGAACATGAAACTTTCAGGGTTTTTTGATGCAATGCTTACAAGGCATTCCACTTCCGAAAAGCGGAGCGCGTAATCCAATGCCAGAGTTGAATCTTTTCCGCCGGAAAAAAGCACGCAGGTCTTCATGAAACAATTGTAAACCAAAAGTTAAAAAAGCCGAACAACCCAACCGGTATTTTTGTGGCTCCTTTGAAGGATAAGGGCGTTGTATTCCCGGAAAATGCGGCAAAATTTTAAGTACAGGCGCCTTCCAAGGGCTCTCTTTCCGTGAAAACCTTGTCAGGGTAAAAATCGGTTATTCCTGGCAATCCGCCGGCTTCCCAAGCCTGCTTGCACTCAAAGCCGAAATTACAGCCTTCACATAAATGCTCCGTCTTGCACACATCATTTTCAAGGAATGTTTTGCCTTCGCCCGTGGTTACGCATGAAGGGTTCACGCCTTCAACCGCGGTGAATTCAAGCTCTGAAACGCTTTTCCCGGAGTCCTCTCCCTCGGCAGTGACCTGCAGAACATATTTTCCCGGCGACTGGACTGAAAACTGCCACGCAACGGTCTGCGACTCCGCGGGGGCCAATTCATTCACCACGCCGCGCTGCTCAAGCTTCAAGATCCTTAATTCTTCAAGCCCCTCCTTTTTCACGGAGTAAACCTTTATGGCGTAATAAGAGCCCAAGGAATTCAATGAGCCGGTGTTTTCAATTTTGAATGTTGCCTGTGCCTGTTCAAATGCCTTCACGTTTCCATCGATTGAAAGCCCCGAAACCTCAAGGTTTGCAGGACTTTCACCGAAATAAACCACGCAGTCGTTGATTGTTTCCTTCCTCACGCACCTGAAGAAAGCCTCCAAAGGAAAAAATTCTTTCACAAGGAGCCTCCTTGAGTCAATGAAACTGATTTTTTCCCCGCCGCACGTTTCAGCGCTGCCGCACTCAAACCTCACACTCCGCGTCCTTGAATCAAATATGTCGCCGTTGAGTGCGAGGTCTTTTCCAAGATTCAGGTTTACTGAATGCAGTTTCCCCTCGTTCAGCTCCGCAAAATCAAGTGCTTTCCCGATTTCCTTCAAAGTTTCCTCGTTGCTTTGCGGGAAAAACTGGAAAATCAAGTAAATCAGTGCAATAACAATTATCGCAACAACGATAATCCTGAAAGGCGAAAACTCCATCAGCGCCACCCCCTGCGCACATGCGGCTCCGGATTCCTTTTCGGCATGAAAATTTCCCGCACTTCCCACTTCCACAGCCTTTCAAGCAGCATTGCAACGCCTGTTGAAACAACCAAGACAATTATGACGCTTTCAAGGTCGCCCGTGAAAAGGAAGTAGTGGTTCCTGTCAAAAGCCCAGACCTTGAAAACCGTGAGGAAGAAAACCACGGCTATGAATGAAACCGTAAGGTAGAGAAGTTTTTCAAGCCAGTAAAAGGTTTTTCCCATATGAACTAAAATAAACACTTTCACTTATTTAAAGGCTTTTTCGCACGCAAAACCCCGTTCCTTGCGGGCGCAATGAGGTGCTTTAAGGTCGTTCCTGAACCATTTCAATTTTGCCCTGGTTTTTGAACATTTCAATTATTTCCTTCACGGAAGTGCTTTCCTCCGGCTTTTTTTCGCGGAACTTTATCATGCGCGGGAATCTCAGCGCGAATCCGGTGCCATTCTTCTCAAGGCCCGCGGTGTGCACCGGGCTTTTCGTTATTTCATCCGCGCGCACCTCAATCACGTAAAAAGGCTTCACCCACACATCAGGCTCAATTCCTGAGTCGACGCGCGCTGGCTTGTGCTTTTCAGAGATTTTGCTGAGCTTTTCCTCAAGCTCCGCAAGCATTCTCTCGCTCATGCCGGTGCCTATTTTCGCCACTGACTTGAACGAATCGCTTCCCTCATCATACACTGCTGTAAGCAACCCGCCCAGGCCGAATTGAGTCCTTTTACCGCGGCCCTTAAAGTAACCTATAATTGCCACATCAACCGAGTCAGAAAGCTCGCCCTTGTAGCTGCGCTTCAGCTTGATCCATGAAAACTTTCTCGCGCCCGCAATGTAGGGCGCGCCCAAATCCTTTGCAATGATTCCTTCAAGCCCGTTTTCAACGCTTTCAAGAAAGAACGCTTCAACTTTTTCCGCGTTGTCGGTTTCAATGCTTTTAGTGAGTTCAATCGTTTTCCCGCGCGCAATGAGCTTTGAAAGCTTTTCCCTCCTTTCGCGGAAAGGCTTTGCCATGAAATTTTTCCCGTCAACGAACATCACATCAAAAACGAAAAGCCTGAGCGGAAACTCTTCAGCCTTTTTTTCAATGTCGTATTTGCGCTTGCGCTGAATCGTCACCTGAAATGGGAAGTACTGCTGCGTTTCCTCGTTATATGCGAGAGCCTCGCCCTCAAAAATCGCGGTTTTCGCCTTCACCTGTTCCTTCACCGCTTCAATTATTTCAGGAAACATGTGTGAAACGTTTTCCGACTGCCGCGAAAAAATCACTACCTCTTTCCCGCTCTTATGGCACTGCAGCCTGAAGCCGTCATACTTCGCCTCGACCGCGCATCTCCCGAGTTTTTCCACTATTTCCCCGGCGGTTGGAAGCCTTTCAGCCAGCGTGGGCCGGATGGGCGTGCCAGGGTTGATTGAAATGCTGTCCAACCCCTTCAGGCCTTTCGCCTTAAGCTTTTCAGCAATCAGCCCCAAATCAGAGAAAATGTTGTATTTTTCCTCGATTTTTTCCCTCAAAGCCTGCCTCGCCTTCCTCTCAAATTCTTCCTTCCTCTTCTCCGCGTTTTTTTCTTTCAGCGCGCCCTCAATTTCCGCCGCAATTTTTTTGTTTTTCAAAAATTCTTTCACATAGTTCACAGCGAGCGCGTCCATAATGGTCGGGTCGCCAACCCCAAGCCTCAAATTTCCCAAAGGAATCCTTGCAATGAATTTCGCCTCCACAGGGGAAGCGCTGTTCAAAAGCTCCGCGAACATTTTCAGCTTTTTCTCCTGGCTGCCCCTGCCCTCAGATTCAGCCATCTTCATGAAATTGTCAAACACTTTCGCGGTTGAAAGCTTTTCGCTGTAAAGCGAACGCTGCTTCCTCTGCTTCGCCAGCTTTTCCGCAACCAATCCCAAATCCCCGAGCTCCTTGTAAAGCTTCGCAACCTCTTCCTTTGAATACCCTGAAGCCTTCGCAATTCCCTGTTCGAGAAGCCCTTCGCCCAAGCCGATTTCAAGAGCCGTATGCTTAGGGCCTAAAATGCCCTGGCACAAATAAACGGCAAGCCCCGCTTCCTTCCCGCCGCTTTTTTCAAGCATTTCCGCAAGAATGGAGGCCATTTCAAGCCGCGAGGAAACCTTTTCAATGCGCTCAAAGTATTCAGCGAGTTGCGAGTAAAGCATACCAAATTAAAGTGCTTAAGGAAATTTAAAGCTGTTTTGCAGGCTTTTTCCACGCTCAGATAACTTTTTATAGCGGGAAACCCAAATTATTGCATGGTTTTAGAGCTTGCAATCATTCCGATAATTCTTCTCCTTGCCCTCGTGAACCTTGCCGCATTCGTCGCCGCGCTCATTGAAATACTGCGCGCGAAAAACGATTCCGGCTGGAAAATCCTATGGGGAGCGGTCTGCTTTTTCTTAGGTCTTCTCGGAATAGTGCTTTACATGCTGATAGGGAGAAAGGATTTGCAGGGCGAAAAAGTCGGCGCGCTGAAATGGCTTTTAATAATCAGCGTTGCGGCAATTGTTCTGTTCATAATTCTGGCTATTGCAATGTTATTTATCTCCGGTACAGCAAGCGTTGTAAGGGCTTAAATCCCAACTCCCTAATTGTCACCTTTAAAACAATTACCCCCCAATTATTATTTTTGAACGGGGCTGTGGTGTAGCCTGGTAGCATATAAGCTTTGGGAGAGCCCTTTTCTTTCTTTGAAAGAAAGAAAAGCCCTCGGGGAAAAGAAAGAATCCCGAGAGGAAAACTCCGGACGAGCTTACGACGGGGGTTCAAATCCTCCCGGCCCCATAACCTTTTTCTTTTTCTTGGAAAGAAAAAGAAAAACGTTAACGAAAAAGAAAAAGAACGAGAAAAGCGTTAACGGGAAAGAAAGAGAACATTAAAAGCTGAGCCAAAAGAAAAGAGCAAAGAAAAAGCTGAACCAAAAAAAGAGCAAACAAAATCTCGTTCAAAAAGAGGCTCTCACAGAAGCCGCCATCAAAGCTTTACCTGCTTGAGTCCACCGTCATCCACAGCTTCCCCGACTTTTTTCGGGTTCGCCAACGGCACCAGCACTGTCGTGAATATTATGCTGAGAATGATGATATAAAACGCTATTTCTGAGAGGCCGGACAGCTGCGGCAAAAGAGCCTCAAGGTGGCCGTCAGCGCCGCTGCGGAGCTGGCCTTCCACCACTATGAGCGGATAAGTTGCGAGGACCGCGGTTGCGAGGCCGCGCGGGTTTATCGCGGTCAGGATGTTCCTGTATTTGGAGTGCGGCGAGTTGGCTGTGGCGTATTTTACAACCGCGTAGCGGATGATGTACAGCATCACCATCGCCATGAACGCCAGCGCAAAGTTTTTCGCGTTACCGAGCGTGACCACAATGCCCAAAAACACGAA
>DASRUO010000114.1:0-5029 GCA_035655375.1 archaeon
TTTCGCCGAGCGCTGCCTTGGGGAGTTGGACCATCAATGCGGACGCCAACCGCAACAACACTGTTTCGGATTCAAACACTTTCACTGTGACTGCAGCGCCGTATGTGCCAACCTTGGGAAATGTGGATGTGCTGTTCTACTCCAACGCCGGTTATTCAACTTACGCGACAAGCTTCGCGCGCGGGAGCACCGCTTACTATGAAATCCGCACGTTTGATGTTAATGGAAGCGTAATCGATGTGACGGATTTGAATACTACCCTGCGTGATTCCTTAAGCGTTGTAAAGCAGAGCCTTACAGGCCTGTCGACCTCTTCAGGAATTTATCAGGGAAGCTACAGCATAGGTTTAAGCGATGCATTGGGTTCATGGAATCTGCAGGCGGACGCGAACAGGAACTCTGCTTTTTCCGACTCTAATAATTTCACTGTAACGCCGTTCATTGAATGCCCCACGCAGGCGGCTTGCTTCAGCCAGTCATGGAATTCAGCCGTAATGGCATGCCAATCTTCAGGCTCTCCCTCAGGAAGGTATTGCCAACTCTCGCAAACCAGCCCGTTCTGGACAATCTCTAACACTTCAAGCGGCACCTCGCTGCAGTTGAGCAGAATAATGGTAAGCTGGACCGGCGACACTGACGGCGACACCAGCGTGGATGTAATCACAATAAACAATGTGCAGAGGAATTCATTGAGTTCGGCTTCGGGCGCGTGGAACAACATCACTGATTTCAATATAAGCGCGAGCCAGACCATTTCCACAAACAACTGGCTGAGGTGGCAGGGCAGCACTGCCGCCGGCAGGATGAACAATGAAACCGAAGCTTATACGCTGACCTTCGAGTTTTCGGACGGAAGCACTTACAGTACTTTAGGTTATAATCCGCCGTAAGGTGTCATTATGAAAAGCAACGCACAGGTGTCGGTTGAATTCATTATAGTGCTGTCGCTGCTTTTCGGCGTGCTCCTGCTTTCATTGGCGGTTTTCGGCGAGAAAAATTCGGGTTTCATACTTTTACAGAAAGGCTCGGAGGCCCAGCTTGAGGCGCGAAAAATTTCACTGGCGGTGAATTCAGTTTTCCTCGCCGGCAACGGCGCGGAAACGGAAATAGCGCTGGGGGCGAATCCGGATTCCAACATTTTGTTTTCCGGCAACGCGGTGCAGGTGCACTGGTCCGGAGGCTTCGCTGATTCCGCACTCATCACTGAAAATATAAATGCGGCCTCTTTCAGCGGCACCGGAACGGCAACAGTGAAAAACATTGAGGGGGTTGTTTCAGTTGAAAAAGCCTGAACACAGAATAATGCGCAAAGGACAGATTTTTTCAGCCGATTTGATGCTTGCCGGAATAGTGTTCCTGTTCATTTTATCGCTCACAATCGTTTACTCGAATGAAACGGCAAACAGGGTTGCGCTCGCGGAAAAAGGCAATGCGAGGGATTTGGCGGCAATCACCACTGGCCAGGCGCTTGTTTATTCAAGAGGCGAGCCCGCTTACTGGGAAACTTTGCCGGGCCTTGATGGGGTTTCATCTCTGGGGCTTTCGCGCGCCGGCCACAATGAATTGGGCGCTGAAAAATTCCAGCGCCTTTCCGATTTGAATGGCACGCATTACCCTGAAATAAAGGATTTGCTCGGCTTGAGCAGGTACGGCCTGAAAATTTCAGTGCTTGACCTCCAGACAAAGCAGAGCCTTGCCGAATTCGGCCTTGAGCCGCCCGAAACGGCCGACGTGAGCACGGTGAACAGGATTGCAATTTACAATGGCTCAAATGTGATCCTGAGGGTAAAGGTGTTTGAAGAATGAAAATCGGATTGTTTCAGCGGCCTTGGTGTTCAAGGAAATGCCGGGTTGTGCAGGTGTTTGCGTTATGAGCCGGCGTTTGTTTCAGTGCTTTGGGTGTTTCAGCGAAATTATCGTGAAGGTGTTCCGGCAATGAAAAAGAAAATTAAAATTTCCGGGAAAGGCTTCATAATTTCCCTTGACGCGCTTGTCGCGCTTTCAGTGCTACTTTCAGTGCTGATGCTCAGCTCCTTTTACCTCGGGCAGGCGCAGTACAGTGCGGCCAACAGCCTGATTCTCAAGGAAAATGCCGCGGATATTTTAAGCACGCTCGAAAAAAACGGCGCGCTCGAGGAAGCCGTCGCCACGGACAAGCCCGCGCCAATCAGGAGTTTCCTGAACAAGCTTCCGGACTCAATCTGCGCCGACCTCTCAATTTACGGTTCCACTGACCTCAATTCGGCGGTAATGGATGTGCTGAGGCCGGGCTGCCGGAAAAATTTCACTGATTCCGCGACCCTCAACGGCTCATTCATTGTGCAGGAAGGCTCTGACGCGAACTTTTACATCGCAAGGGCAATGGTTTGGTTCAGGGTGGTTGGATGACGGAAATTTTTTGGCTGAATTGTTTTCTGCGGTGCAATGGTTGCGCAATGAAAAGGTGGCCGGATGAATAAGGGCTTTGTGCTTTCATTCAGCACGTTCCTCATAGTTTCATTCCTGCTGCTTTTCGCGTTTTATTACGCGGGAAAAGTGCAGCGCTCTGATTCAATGGTTTCGGCAAGCTTCGGCACTGAAAAGGCGGGGTTTGTCGCCGATGACATTGACGCTGATTTCAACAGGCTTCTCGGAACCCGGGTTTCGGTTTCAAGGTCCGCGGCATTGTCCGCGATTTTCATCAAGGACCGCATGCCTCCGGACATCAACAAATCAAAAATTCAGGCATACGATTCCTTTGCTGAAAACGTTTATGCGGGGCAGCAGAACGCTTCAATAAGCCTTGCGACTGAAAACCTTTCGGACGGGCGCACTGAGCTTTTGTTTTCAAACGGCTTGGAGTATGATTACAATTACGGCTCTTCAAACATTATCAGGCTTTATGCCCCCAATTCTGATTCGAACGCGCTTTCATTTGACATCAACGTGAACATCAACGCTTCCAGCACATCATTCTCGGCATGGGCATGGCAGGACGCCACTGGCGATTTAAACGTAAATTTGAATTTTGTGGACCAGAATGTTTCGAATGAAGTTCACCATTCAGGAAAAGTTGATTCATCAATTGAAAACGTTTTCACGTGGAATTATTCCGGCGGAGGGGCGTTCATTTTGAGGGTTGGAAACATTGGCGGAAATTTGAGGGCGCTGCAGGCGGAGGAATCTTTTGCGGATTCTTCCGCGGCGCATCTGTCGGTGAAATCCGTTGTGCCTTTTGTTCCGGAAAATTTCAGGTGGTTTTACAATGCGGACATGAATTATTCGCAGGGGAGCGTTTCCCTGAACAGGAAAATACTTGAACGGCATGGGTGAAATTACGGCAATGAAAAACGTATTTATATAAGGAAAATTATAATATTCGCGGAAAAACGGTGGATTGATGGCTTCAGGGAAAACGGATAAAAGCCCGCAGGAAAAGCCCGGCGCGATGGGCGGAAAAATTCAGGAAAAGAACGGCCAGCCAGGACCTTTCAGTGCTTTTATAGAAACCGCCGTGGACAAAATCGGCGCAAAGCTTGAGGCAAAAAAATCCGTCAGCCTCAGGGAACTTGCCGCGGAAACCGGCCTGACAATTGACTCGGTTGAAGGGATTGCGCTGCTTCTTGAAAAGGAAGGCGTTGTCGGAATCAGTTATCCGGCGGTGCCCGCGATGCAGCCCGCGGTCTCCCTCAAAAAAAAGGTTTCAATCCCTGAAAAAAGAGGCCCCGCAGGAAAAGCCCTTGAAAGTTATTCATTTGCCTCTGATTCAGTCAATGCGGTGGTGCGCATAATGAAAATCCCGGGCGAGGAAAGGCCTTTGTACGCCCTTGATTTCCCGAAAGCCGGGCCTTACACTGAAGCGTTCATGTCGCAAATCAGGGAAGCCATTGCCTCAAAAATTCCCGTGGAAGCCAGCGAAATAATCGACCCGAAAAAAGGCGCCGAGCTGAAGAAAAAATTTTTTGATGCCTCGGTTCAGGAATTCAGGAAATACCTTAAAACTGCGGATGAAGAGGCGCTGAAAGCCCTTTCAGGAATCATGCTGCATTCAATGTACGGCTTGGGGAGGATTGAGCTGTTAATGGCCGACAACATGCTTGAGGAAGTCACAATAAACAGCAGCCAGACGCCCGTAATGGTTTACCACTTGAAGCACGGCTGGATGAAAACCAACGTTTTCATGGGCTCGGAAGATGAAACCTACAATCTGGCGAGCCAGATTGCGAGGAAAGCTGGAAGGGAAATAACAACTTTGAATCCAATACTTGACGCGCACCTTTTAAGCGGCGACAGGGTCAACGCAACGCTGCAGCCGATTTCATCTTACGGCAACACGATCACCATAAGGCGTTTTGCGAGAAGGCCGTGGACAATCACCGATTTTATAGGCCAGAGCCACGTGATGAGCGTTGAAATGGCCTCGCTTTTATGGCTCGCAATGCAGTATGAAATGAACATCCTAATTGCAGGTGGAACGGCTTCGGGGAAGACAAGCGTCCTGAACGCGTTGTCCGCTTTCATTCCGAGCTATCACCGCATAATATCCATTGAGGATGTGCGTGAAATAATGCTTCCGGAACACATGCGTTCAAACTGGGTGCCTCTCACAACCCGCAATCCGAATCCCGAGGGGCAGGGGCAGGTTTCAATGCTTGAACTGATGCAGTCAAGCCTCAGGATGCGCCCTGACCGCATAATCCTCGGTGAAATAAGGAGGGAAAGGGAGGCCGAGGTTTTGTTTGAGGCAATGCATACCGGCCATTCCGTTTACAGCACCATCCACGCGAACAGCTCACAGCAGGTTTTGCGCCGCCTTACCGAGCCGCCGATAAACATTCCCCCGCTGGAAGTTGAGGCAATTGATTTTGTCCTTGTCCAGCACAGGGACAGGCGCCTCAACACCAGGAGGACTTTCGAGATAGCTGAAATAGAATCGGGCGTAAGCGGCGGGCAGCTTGAAATCAACACCGTTTTCAAGTGGCAGCCGCGCGAGGATGAGTGGGAAAGCGTGGCGCCGGCCACAAAATTTGTAAGGACCCTTAACCTGCAC
>DASRUO010000115.1:0-3361 GCA_035655375.1 archaeon
AGGCCCCACAAAACCATTGGATTTTGTGATGGTCGCACCCAACCGGCACGAAGCCCCCGAAGAGGGAAACGGTTGTGAGGCTGAAAACTTCACATAACTAAAAAAATATTAACCTTTAAAGCGCTAATTCTTGAATGAATAAAGCCTTTTTCGCGCTTTTCCTGATGGCGCTCTTTTTTTCCGGCACGGCTTTCGCACAGGAGTTCAGGCCAGCGACCGTGAAAAGCATGGATGTGACCATAAGCATTGAGGCAACCGGGAGCTTTTGGGGCACGGTCTCTGAAGGCGATGAACTTGAGGTTTTGTTCCTTTCAATGCAGGAAGATGATGCCCAGAACATTTTATCCGCGGAAGAATTCCTTGAAATAGGCGGGAAAAAAATTTTGCCTGAATACGTTGAAAGGGACGGGCTGAAATACGCCTCTTACAAAATCAAAAACCTTTACGCGTTTGCTTCAACGCCTCAGTTCAGGGTTGTGAGGGATGTGCGCGTTGAAAGGGGCGCACTGATAGGCCTTGGAAATGATTACAGCCTTTCTGATGGAATTGACGGGTTTGAGGAATTCAAAAAGCAGAGCGACTACATTGAGGTCAACGACCAGGAGTTGAGGAGCAAGGCCGCGCTTGAATTCGGCTCTGATTCGGAGATTGAAACGATAAGGGAAATAGCTGAATGGGTAAACTCGAACATTGAATATGACTTTGAGAATTATTACAACGGCGTTTTCAGCGCGAAACAGACCTACAACTCTCGCGCGGGCGTGTGCGATGAATTTGCCAATCTTTCGGCGGCATTTTTGCGCATAAAGGGCATACCGACAAAGTATGTGAAGGGCGTGAGCTTTGACGGCCAGCGCTTCGGCCTGCACGGATGGCTTGAAGTGTTTTTGCCGGGCACGGGATGGGTAGGCGTTGACAGCACCTACGGCGAAGCCGGCTATTTGGACGCGGCGCACTTCACAATCGCGAAAACCGTTGACGCAAACAAGGCCACTGACCTCATAACCCTCACGAAAAGCAGGAAGCCCCTGGAGGTTTCGCTTGCGATAGGCCTGCCGGAAGTGGAAATAAATTCCGTGGAATTTTTCTCTGGGCTGCTTGAAACAAGCATTTCAAAGCCCGCGCAGGTGCAGGCGGGAAAACTTTTTGACATCAACGCTTCAATCAAAAACGTTTCAGGTGAAAACGCGGTTTTTCCGGTTGAACTGCTGCTGCACAGCGATTTCCGCGCCGAACAGCCGTCAAAGCTCGTGCATTTTTCCGCCGGCGAAACGAAAACGGTTTCATGGAAAGTGAGGGCGCCGGAAAAGGATTTTGATTCGGGTTTTTACACTTACGGCATGCTCCTGCTTTTGCCTGACGGCAACGTTGAGGCCTCAGTAAAGGTTGTGCCGGAAAAATTCGCCAAGAAAAATTCAAGCATTTCAGTGAAGGACGTGAGCCCCTTCATCTCGGGGCAAAGCCTTGAAATACGGGTTGAACTTGAAAACTCCGGCGGAAAAAACGGCGGGGCGCTTATTGAAGCCTTTTCAGGGGAAACGGTTCTTTTAAGCGAGAAAGCCGTGGTTGAAGCCCTTTCATCGAAAATTGTTTCCGTTTCAGTGAAAAATGTGCGGCCCGGAAAAATCCTGCTGAAAGTCAGCGCGGAAGAGGAGAAAACCTTTGAAATAATCGTGCCCGAAAAGATTGAGGAAGAGGAAATTGAGGCTGTGGAAGTGCCCTCAAGCGATGAAGGGAATGGCCTGAAAGGGCTGAGGGAAGGCGTTGCCAGCGCTGGAGGGTTCACGGAGCGGGAGCTTTTGCTGGTGCTTGCCGTGGGCGGAACAGTGGTGTTTGTGGGGCTGCTCACAATGCTGCTTCTGAAGCTCAAATGAATTAATGCCGACCTGTTCCAAGCTTTTTAATTCCTTTCGGAGCAATTTTCAGTAAGTTCTTTTCTTTTTGGCCAAGCTTTTTCTTTTCTTGCCAAGAAAAGAAAAAGGTTGCGACCATGGTCTATTGGTTATGATTGGGCCTTGCCAAGGCTCAGAGCCGGGTTCGATTCCCGGTGGTCGCATTCAAAAAATCATTTTTTTCCAAGCAATGGAATAAGAATTCCGGCAACCTCTTTTTCAACTTCTTTTGCGCCGCGTGAAGCGTCAACAACGAGGATTTTTTCTTCCGGGAAAAGCGTTTTCACGCACGTGAAAACGTGGCGGACCTTTTCAAGGAAAACTTTTTTCTCGAAGGCTTCAAGGCGCTGCCTTTTGGAATCCGCCTTGATTCTTTGCAGCGCAATATCGGCGGGCAAATCAAGGATGAAAACCAAATCCGGAACGGGAAATTTTTCGTGCAATTCAAGGATTTTTTTTAGTGGAATGCCCTGCAATGACTGGTAAACGATTGTGCTGTACTTGAAGCGGTCGCACAAAATTATTTTTTCTTCGCGGAGCGCGGGAAGGATTTCCTTTTCAACGTGTTCGCGCCTGTCGGCAACGTATAAATCAAGGAACTGCTTGGCGTTCACATCTGGATTCACTTCTGATTTCAGGAGCTCGCGGACTTTTTTCCCGTAAAAGCCTTTGGTGGGCTCCGCTGTGAAGAGGATTTTTTCCTCGGGAAAGCCTTGCGCGAGCAGGAGCTTTTTCACCCCCGAAATCAGGGTTCCCTTGCCTGAGCCGTCAATGCCTTCGAAAACGATGAAGAAGCCTTTCATAGACTAAAAGAAGTACTGAAAAAGTATTTAAGGCGGTTTTGGGGAATGGTTTAAATAAGAGTTTCGGCACGGAATTAATTTTGCGCACCTGTGGTGTAGTGGCAGCATTAGAGCCTTCCAAGCTCTCGGCCGGGGTTCAAATCCCCGCGGGTGCAAGTTGCCCAAAGAAAAGAAATGGCTGATTTTAGGCGAAACATTTATGAATGCGGACATTAGATGGCTGAATAAAAAACAGGGAAACGGTTAACCGGCGCCTGCAAAGGCGCAGCTGATTATACCGCAAAGCCTAAAATGGTTTCAAGCCAATTAATACCTGATGTTCGAAATACTTTTCCTTGCAGGCCTCATAATCGCGATAGGGTTTGCCAGCAGGTGGATTTTCCAGAAGACCCGGATTCCGGAAGTTATAATCCTGATGTTCATCGGCTTTGCGCTGGGCCCGCTCGGGCTTGCGGTATATTTCGGCGTCCCTGGCGGAAGCATGCAGTTTTTCCAGCAGGCCGCGCCCATCGCGGGCGCTATCGCGATAATTTCAATGGTGTTCGAGGCCGGCCTCCGCCTCAAGGTGAAGGAATTTTTCGGGAAACTTTCAATGCCCGTGCTCTCCGCGTTCCTCAACATGGGGGCGTGCATTGCGGCGGTTGCCGGGGCACTGCATTTCATCCT
>DASRUO010000116.1:0-2974 GCA_035655375.1 archaeon
AACAATGAAGAGCTCCGCAAAACCGCCCCTGATTTTCACGCTGAAAAACGCCAGCGCAACCGCAAGTATTATCACTGATTCAAGGAGCGCGAAGGCAAGCTGCCCCAATATTTTTCCCGCGAAAAGCTCGAGCTTGCCGGAAGATGAAAGGAGCAGCCTCGCGTAAGAGCCCTCGTTCCTTTCCGTCACGAATGAAACGCCTGTAAGCAGTATTGTTGTGAGCAGCAGCACCAAGGTTAATGCAATGGGCGTCACGATGTCAAGCTTGCCGGCGTTGAAAACATTTATCTTGTTTATTATAATGGGGTTCGCGAGGAACTCCGGGCTCAGGGCCTGCAAATCGTTTATTTTTTCTATAAATCCGTTCATGAGGCTTTTGCTTTCCTCCAAATCAGCTTTCACCTTCCTCTTCGTTTCAAGCGAATCCGTTATGAGCGCGTTCACCTTGTCAACCGTTTCCCCGAGCTTTGAAAGCTCGGAATTGAAAAAATTGAGGTCCTGGTTCGCTGTTTCAAAGTTTCCCCTGATGTCTTCAAGGTCCTGCGAAGCCTCGGAAAGGTCTCCTCCAACAGCCTGCAAATCCGCTTCAGCCATGCCGAGCTCCTGCTCCGCTTCCGCAAGGTCGGCCTCCGCGAGGGCAAGCGTTGTATAGGTTTCCGCAATCTTGTTGTACGCGGCAAGCGTTTCAGGGTTCTGGCTTATCGCTTCCCTTATTGCCGGGTCGTCAAGCGACGCCTTTATTTCGCCGACCTGTTCTTTTGCTTCCCTGACATCCTCGGAGTACCTGCCGATTTTGGCCCTTGAACTGCTGATTCTTTGAAGGTAAGCGCCCTTGAGGCTGCTGAAAGATTCAATCTTTTCATTAAAGCTTTCGATTTTCGGCTCAACCTCCGCAAGCATCTGCCCCTGCGCGTTCAGCTTTTCCCGCATTTCAGCGATGTCTATCGCGTTAACGCTTTTGTTCAGGTCAATCAATTGCTTTTCGCTGTCCTCGAGCTCTTCGAGGAATGAATCAACCCTTTTCGTTTCGCCCTTCAAATCCTCCCTGATTTTTGAGAGGTTTCCCCAGATATCAATGAGGAGCTCCCTTGAAGTGTCAAAGCCAACCGTCCTTATGGATTCCTTCGCGAGCTGGAAAAAGAATTCCGCGCTCACAACATCGGAATTGTCGGTAAACAAATAAACGACGTATTTTCCATAGGTCGGCTCCGGCTCGTGGATTATGAGGCCGACGCGCGCCTTCCTCTCCCTTATCGCCTTTTCAACCCCTTCAGCGCTGTCCTGCACCAAGAGATTTATCCTCTCCGAGCCTTCAAGCTTTCCCACGAATTTTTCCGTGTCAAACCCCTTGAGGCTTTGCGGCGCGTAAAAGGCGACATCGATTTTCGTGAGGCCTATGGAGCCGGTGAATGCGATTCCCAAAGTGCCTATCACTATCAAAGGGTAAAGCAGTATGAGCGCGAGCGCAATCTTCTGGGTCTTTATAAGCCTGACCTCTTTCAAGGCAACCGCGGCGAGCCCCAGTCCGGGAAGCCTTGAAACCTTTTCCCTGAACGAATCAATTTTTTCCCCCATATCAGTCCCTCAGTTTTTCCCCTGTAAGGTTCAGGAAAACATCCTCAAGCTCCGGCTCCTTCACTATGGAACTTAAAATTTCGTAGCCTTCCCCGCCGAGCCACTGCGTGAGCAGCGAAATTTTTTCAAGCGAGTGCTTCTGCAGGAATGAGACAACTATTGTGCCGCCGAAAATCTCCACCTGCGCGCCCTCAAAGCTGCCCTTAATCTGCTGCGCGTGTTCCGTGGAAATTTCCTTGTCCACCTTGATTATGAGAATCCTGTAGCCGCCGTACCTTTCAATGAGCTCCTGCGGCATGCCTTTCACCAAAAGCCTGCCGTTCACGAGCAATCCTACGCGGTTGCACAGCGCCTGCGCCTCATCCAAGTAATGCGTTGTCAGGCAGATTGTCCTGCCCTGTTCCTTCAGCTCCTTTATTTTCCCCCACAAGAGCTGCCTCATTTTCGGGTCCAACCCAACGGTTGGCTCGTCCATGAAAATGATCTGCGGGTCATTCACGAGCGAGCACGCGATGTTTAATAATCTCTTGAATCCGCCGCTTAAATTGTTTGCGGGAACATCCCTGTATTTTTCAAGCGAAAGCCATTCAATCAGGAATTGGGTGCGCTGTTCAAGCTCTTTCCCGCGCAGCCCGTACATTTTGCAGAAAAAGTCTATGTTTTCCCTCACTGTGAAGCCGTAATAGCAGCTCACTTCCTGAGGCACGACGGAAAAAATTTTTTTCAGGGAGTTATAATTCGCGGAAAGCCCGGAGCCAAAAAAATTCACGCTGCCGGAATCCGCGCTGAGCAGGCCGGTCATTATCTTGGTTAAAGTGCTTTTGCCGGCGCCGTTGCTGCCGAGAAGGCCGAAAACCTCGCCTTCAAGCATTTCAATGGAAACGTCTTCCAACGCCTTCATGTTCCCGAAGCTTTTGCTTACGTGTTCCGCCGTGCACACTATTTTCGCCATCAATTGAGAATACGAGAACCTGATATTTAAACGTTGCCGAGAAACGGTTCTGGTCTAGAATAGGGGGTGTTGCTGGCTTGTTCGGTTGGGCATTTGAGGGGTTTTGAGGCGAATGAATTTAAGAAATCCGTATCAACTCTAATTTTTTGCCAGCCACTCTTGCAGGCCTCGTTTTTCAATTTTTACTCCGTCTATTGTGTCGGTCTCTTTTTTTCCTTCGCACAAAATTGTCGCTTTGGTTATTTTGTTTTTTTTGCAGAATTCAATTAGGCCTTCAGTTTCTCTTTTTGGCGGGGTTTCTGAATAGCAGACGTTTATAGGCTCGATTTTTGTTTTTTGTTTTGCTATAAAGTCAACTTCGTTTGAGTTCTTCCAGTAGAATGTTTCAAATCCCCTGCGTTTCAGCTCTATTGCGACAGCGGCTTCTGCCAGGCGCCCTTTGTCTTC
>DASRUO010000117.1:0-8287 GCA_035655375.1 archaeon
AGCTGAAAGACATTTCAGGCATTGAAAAAATTGCCCGTGAAATGGGCTGAAAGGCGTTGAGTGCACGGCAAAAATTGCCGGGGAAATGATTTGAAAGGCTTTGAATGTTTGGCAAAAATCGCCCGGAAAGCCGCGCAGTTGCGTTGTGGTTGGAATGGAAACAGCTGAAATGAATTCAAGGCTTGTGAAAGCCATTAAAAATTTTTTTGCGGAGCGGGGCAAATCGAAAGCCGTTCTCGGGCTGAGCGGCGGCATTGACTCGGCACTCACGCTTTCACTGCTTGTTGAGGCTTTGGGGAAAGGAAATGTGGCCGCGGTGCTGATGCCGAACACCGCAATAACGCAGAAACGGAGCACCGATGACGCGGAAAATTTTGCGCGAAGGCTCGGGGTGAAATATTTTATTGCACCCATTGATTCAGTGCTTGAGGCTTTCCGGAAAAGCGTTCCGTGGAAGCACTCGCCCGTTGCCGGCGCGAACCTCAACGCCCGCGCAAGGGCGCTGGCCCTTTACAGCTACGCCAACTCTTTCGGCGCGCTTGTTGCAGGCACGGGAAACAAATCAGAATTTTATCTGGGGTATTTCACCAAATACGGGGATGCTGCAGCGGATTTTTTCCCCATAGGGGGGCTGCTGAAAAAAGAGGTGCTCGAGCTCGCAAAATTCAGGGGCCTGCCAAGAGAATTTCTGGAGAAAACGCCTTCGGCGGAGTTATGGGTTGGGCAGGAAGACGAAAAAGAGCTCGGGTTAAGCTATGCAGAAATTGACGTGTTGCTTCCCCTAATACTTGAAGGCAGGGCGGATAAAATTCCTGCCGCGGGGAAAGCGGCAGCCGAAAAAATAATTTCGCGCATGAAGGCAACGGAGCATAAGAGGAAGGCGCCTGAAATAATTTTGTTTTAGGCGCACGCAGCAAATTTTGTTTTGGGCGCACGGAGCACCGCACCTTCTCATTCCTGAAAAAGCGCCGGGCGAAAAAGCTATTTGATGTTAAATGTTTTCCTCAGCGCGGCCTCGCTTATTCCCCTGTGCCCGATGAAAATCATAACCAGGATGAACCAGGTCATGAACAACACGAGCAGGCCCCAAAGGCCGCCGATGAACCAGATGACCCATGAAGTGAAAAGCGTCAGGGCTATGAGCGAGTAGCCGAACGCGGTGTAAAGGTACCACATCGTTTTCGCGACAGCGGTTTGTTCAACCAACGGCTTCACGAGCATCACCGCGCGGACCGTGAGGAAAAGTATTGCGATGAGCATGAACCAGTTGCTGAGCAGGAGGATAACGTTCACTATTGAAGGCATAGCGAAAGATAAGAGTTTGAACGGCTATAAATACTTGTCTGCTACATAACTTATTTCTGTTTTACAAATCCTTAATAGAACTTCGCGCCAGAAAATTCCGGATGCTCCGCGAAACGTTTTTATGCGCCGCACTAATAATGCTGCTTTCAGTTTCTGGGTGCTTTGCAAAACCCACAAATTCCGTTGCTGAATGTGAAAATCAGGGCTCAGCCGGGCTGCGCGATTCATGTTATTTTCAGCACGCCTTAAGCGAAAATGATTTGGGCAGGTGCACGCAGATAATCGACGCCAACACGAGGAACGGCTGCATAAACTCCTTCCCTTAACGCTTTTTTCCGCGCGCGTTTCCAGCACCATCACAAATAAATACAATTAGCGCATATTACTGTCAGTGAAACCTTTATGGGCAAAATGAAAATTTTGGTTATCGCTTTCGCGCTGCTTTTATCGGCTTCAGCTTTCGCGCAGGCCGGAAAGGTTTACATTTCAAGCGTTTCGGGCGTGCCTGACACGCTTTATACCGATGAAGCAGCAACCGTTAAAGTTACCTTAGTTAACATTTCCCAACCGCCACGTGTTAATGCGGTTGTTGATGTCGGCATCTATAACATTGAAACAGGGGCTATGAAAATAGTGTATAATGGTAGTAGTACTGCAGACACATTTAACGCCCAATTTCAAATTATATACCCCGATCCTGATTTAAGCCCGGGAAAAAACAAACTTATAGTAAAGGTGACTTACACTGAAGCCGGCAAAATCGTGCTGAGCGACTTTTCCGAAAAATATTTTTTCGTCGGCGAAACACAGAAAACGGTTGCGGTGCCAGAAACAAATTTTTTGCTAGTGGCGCTGACCGCCCTGATCGCTTTCGGGGTTGTCATTAAAAACAGCGGGAAAAAGGAAAAATGATTTTCGGGCTCCTGTTTTTTATTGGCTGAAAAATATTGCGTGGGCATGGCATGGCTTGAAGCGGATTCACGCCGACCTGAAATTGAGCACGCCGCCCTTTTCAAGTTCCCATTCGTTTATGCCTTTAAGCGTCAGCCCGACAACGTTGCCCTTGCGCGCCTTGTCACCGTACTTTGATTCAAGCTGTAAAAGTTCCAGTTCCTTGTCTCCGTAAAAAGCCTTCATTTCATTGCAGAGAATGCCTTCAGTGACTTGCGCGACGACGTAAACGTTTTCCTGCGCGTAAAACCTGCACGCCCTCTTTATTTCAGCCTTGCCTTCGAGGCCGTTCGCGAGCTTCTGCCTCATGATGTGCCTTTCCATGGGCGTTGAAATGTCTATCTGTGAAACTTTGGTGTAATCCTGTGGCTTGGCAGACGGCTTCTTGCTGCCGAAAGTAAGTGTTATAAGGCTCATGCAGTATTCCTCCGAGGTTCAAAAATTTTCGTAAAAATTATTTCATTAAATTAGAAGCAGTTTTCATTAATACATTAAACGCAAACCAATTCCGAACCACTTTAAAGTTGAAACTTAACTTTTCTTACTTTTCGCGTTTCTGGCTTCTTTTTCAAGTATCAGCAGTGCGGCCTTCAGTGCGTTTTCAATCCGCCAGGCATTCGCGCTGGCGTGAAAGTGTTCCCTCGGCGTAACTGCCTTGACCCTTACCTCGACCTTTTCGCCGCCGCCGTGTTTCCTGATGTCCTTGAAATGGGCTTCAAGCGCCAGTTCGCTGTTAAGGATGCCGGCAAGCCTGTCAAAGCTTTTCTCCGCATCACTGGCTAAAAGTTGCTTGTCAACGCCTTCGGGAATTCCGGAAAAATGGATTTTTTTGGCAGGAATTTCTTGTGTTGCTGGAAAATCAGGCACTCACACCACCGACAAGACTATAGGCCCTTTCAACAATTTAAGCTTTTACGGTTCGATAAGCCAAAACTTCAATCCTCTATCTTTTTGATGCTTATCACTGCCGCGGGGCAGACTGAAACGGCCTGGTTCGCTAGCTCGTCATCGTCAACCTCTAACTCCCAGATGCCGGGTGAAACTTCTTTTCCGCCGATCAAATCGGCTTTGCCGTCGTTCGGGTCAATCTTGAAATGTACCGCGTCAACAGCGGCGCACGGGCCGGCAGCAACACAATTGGTTCTGTCGTAAACAATCCTGAATTTTGCCATAACAATCCTCCGTCCAAACATAAGAAATGTTAATTCAATAATTTAAAAGTATTGGCGCGTTAAGCGCCGATGTAAGTCTTTTGCCGGAAATCGGCGCCTAAAAACAGCTCAAAGCTCTTTTGAAGCGTGAAAAGCCAGCACAAGGAAAGGTCGCCTTACGCCGGTAAAAACAGTTCAAAGCTCTTTTGAGGCCCACTTTTCAAGTTCGCTCAACGCTTTTTTAAGGCCAGCGGCCTTCGGCGTTGCCCTGTATTCAATTCTGGGGGATGTAGTAGTTGGCTGGCCGAGCACAAGATTTTTCTGCACAAGCTTGAGCCTTTCAAGTTCTTTCAGCCTTGTGGAAAGGATTCTCGGCGTTATTCCCGGAATTGATTTAAGCAAAGCATTAAAACCAGTGCCTTCCTGCGCGGCAAGCAGGCCGCGGAGAATGGCCAAATTGTACTTTTTGGCGGCAAATTCCTGTGCTTTCCTGAAATCCGACAAAAAAACACCTAGTATACTAAATATAGCTACTATACTTTATATACTTATGCCCTTTTAAACATCAAAGGCTGTAGAGTATTGAAGTGCGGCATCAGGGTTTCACCCTGAGGTGGGGGTATTAATTGAATTGGAAAAAATTTGTGGAAGGCGTTGAAACGGTTTCTGTTCCAAGGATTAAGGCCTCGAGAGTGGGTTATGCATGTCTGAAAGCCAGCAAGAGGCCCACCTCCACCACTTTAATGGCAATGGCGCGCGTTTAAAAGTCGCGGATTCGCGATTAGCAATGCCTTTTAGTGCTCCTCTTTTCTTCAGCTTTTCAGGTTAATCTTAAGTCGCGGATTCGTGGTTAACGGCCCCTTTTTAGCGCCCCTTTTTGTTCCGGTTTTTCAGGTTAATCTTAAATTGTTTTAGCGCCGCTATTCTTGCATGGTTTCAGTTCCATTCCTCGGCCCCATTCTGGCTGTAATCATCCTTGTCCTCGTGGTTTACATTGCCTTAAAGCTCGGGAAAAAGGTAATAATACTGTTGATTAACAGCTTTCTCGGCCTGCTTGCGCTCGCGGTGCTGAACCTTTTGCCGTTCATCAGCGTTGAAATCAACATCTGGAGCATTCTCATTGCGGGCCTCGGCGGAATTCCGGGAATTTTGCTGCTCGTGCTTCTTGATGTTGCGGGAATCGCTTTCTAAACGGCCAAGCAACAACAATCTTCTACATAACCTATTTCTCTTTAATTTGTTTCCAGACAAAACTAGTTTCAAACCAAGAAGCACCCGTAGTCCAGTGGCAGGATTCGAGCTTCCCAGAACCTTTTTCTTTCCCTGCAGGAAAGGAAAAAGCTTCACCAAAAAGAAAGGGGCTTAAAAGGTTGGAAAGAGCTCGCGACCCGGGTTCAAATCCCGGCGGGTGCATTTCTGCCCTTTCTTTTCTTTGAGAAAGAAAAGAAAGTGCAAGTTGCCCAAAGAAAAGAAACCGCTTGGTTCGCTTTCCGAACCTGAAAACATTTTATTCTGCCTTTCCCTTCCACTAGCGGTGAAAACTGTCACACGCGAAAAAACAAGCAAAAAAGGGAGTCGGAGGCACAGCCCAACCCGCTAAAGGGTTTTACATGTGCATCAAGCTTCTGCCTGGTGCCGCACTCCAGTGTGCCCCCTCCCTTACCTTTATTTTTCTTTCAGCGCACTTTTCACGGCATTGCAATTATTAAAAAAATCTGTGCTTTTACTAACTTACTAAAATACTCTAAACGCCCGAGGCGATGCTTATCACTGAACCGCTCATCAAACAAAGCCACTGGGACAAGGCTGTTTCGTTCAGCCGCGTGCTGAGCGAAGCGGTAATGAACCCTAACACGGATTACATGACCAAGCTTCTCTTCGATTCGCGGCTTTTCGTGAAAAAATTCGGGAAAGATGTTCCGTATTGGAGCAACGCTCTTTTTGCTGTGAAAATGGTTTTGGCGGAGCAAGGCAATAAAGGCCTGACCGCGGAGCGGCTTGCGAAGGAAACCAAAATAAGCGCCAGAGATTTGTCCGAGGTTTTGAAGTTCCTTGTTTCAATGGCTGAGCTCGAGGAAAAAAAGGGCAAGTATTCATTGAATTTAAGCAATCCCTTCTCAAAAATTTTCTCGGGGCGGGGCTAGGTGTTGGGCGTGCACGGCAACAACGGCGCCGAAACGCACGTGCTGCTTATTGAGTGCGCCGACGAGAAAGGCCTTGTGCATAAAATAACCGGCGCGCTTTTCAGGAACAACCACAACATTGTGGCGAACGCCGAATTCGTTGATTCAGCAACAAGAAAATTTTTCATGCGCACCGAGTTTTCCGGCGCTCTTGAAAAGGGCAAGCTGCTCAAAGAGCTCGAAAGTATCCTTCCCAAAGGTTCAGAAATAAAAATAAAAATCGCGGAGGAAAGGAAAAAAAGAATTGTTGTATTCGCCACGAAAGAACACCACTGCCTCGGCGATTTGCTTTTGAGGAATTTTTCCGGCGATTTGAACGCTGAAATTCTCGCCGTAATAAGCAACCGCAAGGATCTGAAAAACCTCACGGAAAAGTTCGGGGTGAAATACTTTTTCATAGGCGATGAAGGGAAACCAACGGAAAAGCACGAGGCGGAAATCCTTTCAGCCTTGAAGCCCCTTAACCCTGACTTCATCGTGCTCGCTAAATACATGAAGGTTTTCAGCGGAGGCTTTGTTTCAAAATACGCCGGAAGGGTTGTGAACATCCACCATTCATTCCTTCCCGCCTTTGCCGGCGCGAACCCTTACAACCAAGCCTTTGAACGCGGCGTCAAAATCATCGGGGCAACGGCGCATTTCATCACCAAAAATCTTGACGCGGGCCCGATAATAGTGCAGGGCACGATTCCGGTTGACCACTCATACAGCTCCGCGGATTTAAGTTCCGCGGGAAAAGAGATTGAAAGAACGGTTTTGGCGAAAGCACTGAAGCTCGTGTTCGAGGACAGGGTTTTCGTAAGCGGCAACAAAACGGTTATTTTTGGTTAAATGATGGTTTTGCATGCCGGAAAAAAACAAATTAACGCCTTCCTTTATCGGCCTTTGCCTGGAAGTTTTCGCGCTTTTGCTTCTGGCTTTCACGGCTCTTTCCGGAAAGTTCACGGAGCAGCTCATTTCAGTTTTTGCTTTCGCGGCAACCCTTTACATTGTGCTTGCACACCATTTCGTTTTTGAAAAAAGCGGGCAGGCAAAAATTAAACGTTGAGCGCAACCTTTTTCTGCTGTTAATTGTTTTAAGGTATTAAAGTTTTTTTGGTTGCCGGAATTGGTGGGCATAAACGGGCGTGAATGGGCATGAATGAGCGCGACAAAAAAGTTGAAGGCGTGCTTATCCTGACTCTTGCGCTGAACTGGCTCGTATCGATAGCCAAAATCACCCTGGGCTTTTACACCAACGCGTTGAGCGTGATGGCCGACGGCTTCCACTCCTTGTTTGACGGTGTTTCAAACATCAGCGGAATCATAGGGTTGAGGTTTGCCTCAAAGCCAGCGGATGAGGAGCATCCTTACGGGCACAGGAAAGCGGAGCACATTGTTGCGTTTTTTATCGCGGTACTGCTCGCGCTCACGGCCTTCACGGTTTTGAAAGGAATTTATGACAGGTTCATTGAGCCGGTTCAGCCTCATATTAGTGCACTTTCATTCATTGTGCTGCTTGCAACGCTTGTTGTGAACCTTTTCGTGAGCTCTTACGAGAAAAGGAAGGGCTCTGAATTAAAGTCCGCAATCCTTGTCGCGGATTCCTTGCACACAAGGGCGGATGTTTTCGTTACCATTTCAGTCATTGCCGGAATTGCCGCGGTAAGCTTCGGCTACGCTTTCGCCGATTCAATTGTTGCATTTTTGGTTGTTGCGTTCATTGCGCGCTCCGCGCTGAAAATAATCCTTTCATCCGCGAATGTTTTGCTTGATTCCTCGCCGATAAAGGTTTCAGATATTGAAGCGGCTGCAATGGGGGTTAAGGGAGTGAAGCGCACGCACGCGATCAAATGCCGCGGCGATTCAATGCACGCGTTCATTGAAATGCACATCCATGTTTCGGGAAACATTTCAGTGAAAAAAGGCCATGATTTGAGCCATGAGGTCAAGGAAAAAATAATGGGCGCTTTCCCTTCAGTGAACGACGTCACAATCCACATAGAGCCCGACTCAGTCCATGAAAAAGAGTGAAGGGCCAAAACCCCCCTTTGTGGTTGGCGGGAACAGGGCATCCCCAATAAATGTTGGGAAATATCGGCGCTTCAAGTTTCCGTGGCGAAATGAAGCGGTTTAAATCCTGTTACACATTAAAATTTTCCTATGAGTTCCGCGCCGAAAAAGTGCCCCTCCTGCGGCAGCTCCAAAATTTCCAGAATTGAAAAGAGCGGAGCGGCGATTTTCAAATGCAAAAGGTGCGGGTTTGAAAACAAGCGCGCACAGTGAAAAAGGCTTCTGAAAATTTAATCTTAAAGCATGCTAAAATATTCGTTCACAGTGGCCCGGTTCTGCCTTCATTTTCGCTTAGGTGCTAAACCTTGTTCTCTCAATTTTGCTAATGTGCGTTTTCCTCTTGCGGTAAGCCGGTCTTTTTTTTCTAGGTTTGCAAGATTGCGTCCCATCCTGGCGGTCTCTCTCAAGGCCACTATTCTTTTCCCACGTGAAGTCAATGTTGCCCCTTTCCTTTTGGCTCTCAGTAAATTTGCAATTACCGTTCTTTTAGTAATTTCAGCCAATAACTCACCATATGCTAATAGCGCAGGCGATATTTAAAGATTGCCGTGCTTTTTGCACGCAGCAAATAATTTTTTTTGTCACCTTATCCCCGTGTCAATGCCAATGTCTAAATTCGTTGTTTCGCCGGCCTTGATTTCAACC
>DASRUO010000118.1:0-3262 GCA_035655375.1 archaeon
TAACAAGCAATCCCTTGTCCGGTGAAGGGAATGCAAGGTCGTTCAGTATCATGGCAACAACAACCCCCACAAGGCCCACAGCCAGAATCCTTGCAAATGAAAGCACGTTCCCCAAAACGCTCGGAACCTCTATCGCGCCGACCATGCCCTCAACCATGAGCACCGGAATCAGTGAAATGCCGAGAAGTATTCCCGAAGGAAGGAGGAATTCCTGCGGAAACGCCTTAAACATCAATGTTGAAACAAAAACCGCGCCAAAGGCTGTCACGCCGAACCAGCCGAGCTTTGCCATCATGTGTTTCCTGTCATTGTGCCTTGAAGCGTTGATGAAGCCGAGGAGGAAACCCAAGGCAACCAATGCAAAGCCAACAAGCACGGTCATTGCGAGAATGGCTTCAATGTTGTGCATCCTTTCAAGGCCTGCGTAAAGCTCAAAATGCCCGAAACCTAAAAGGCTGAAAATTTCCTTGTTCGGCATTCCCGCGTATTCATCAAAAATTATGCCGAAAATCAATGTCGGAATTGCGCTCCACATCCAGATTTTTGCCACGGGGTTGAGGATGCTTTCCTTGGGGCTCCTGCTTAAAATGAAGCGCGCGAGCAGGAATGAAACCAGGCCGTAAATGAAGTCGCCGACAATCATCCCGTAAATGAATGGGAAGAAGATGAGGAAAATTATTGTGGGGTCAATCTCATTATACTTCGGCACTGAAACGAACTTTGTCATGAACTCGAAAGGCTCAAGAACTTTTGAATGCCTCAGAAGCGTGGGCGCCTTTTCATGGTGTTTTTCAATCTCCTCGCTGGAAAACTTCCTCACGAAAACCTTTTTCCCGAAAGTTTTTTCCAGCAGGCCTGAAAATTCCGCGAAGTTTTTTTCCGGCAGGAACGCCTCCAGCACGAAAGCGTGCTCCGTTCCGCCGAAGCCTGAAACCACAGAGGCTTTCACCCTCCTTATCTCAAGGAATTCTTTCAGTGCCGCGAGCACAGAAAATTTTTTCCTTGCAATTCCCGCAAGATTTTTTTCAAGCGATGCCTTTTCCCTTTCAAGCTTGAGTATTTCCGCTTCAGCCTTTTTCAGTTCCGCCGCCGGCGCCGAAGACATTTCCGGAATGAGCTGCCTTTCAAAGCCAAGCCTTGCCGCGGATTCGCTGAACTCTTCAGCCCTGCCCCTTTCAACCGCTATCATGTAAAAATTTTTGGATTTAGATAAAGGCTTTTCAGTGAAAGCCTCATTGCCAAGTTTTGAAATTTCATTTTCAAGCTTTCCCTTATTCTCCCTCGCAACCGCGCCCGCGACAAGCTCTATGCTTTCAAAATCCGTTTTTCCGAAATCAATCCCGAACCTCGCGTAAAGCCTCAGTTTTTCCTTTCTCTCGCGCAGCAGCTCAATCTTTCCGGTTTTTTCATTCAGCGCCGAATTCACTCCGCTGATTTTTTCCCCGAGCCTTTTCAGCTCCCCTGATTTAAGCAGCCTTTCCGCTTCCGAAGAATCCATTTTTTTCTTCACGGGCTGCTCTTCAAGCACTTTAAGCAGGGCCTCAATGTGCACAAGCCTTTCAACCGTTTCCTCGAGCTCTTTCAAAGGTTCGAGGTTTTCCGCCTCGCCCGAATCAAATTCTTTCAGCTCCGCGCCGCCGTAACTCTCAAGCAGCCCAACGGTTTTCCGCGTATTGGTTTTCAGGCCGTAAAGCCTCACCTTGCACATTTTTTCGGGCCAGAACATTTCATTCACCCGCGGCCTTTTCAAGCGCCTTTTTCAGCGCGCCTGCGGAAATTTTAACTGAAATGATTTTTTCAGCCTCTTTTGAGGCCTTTTCAAGCATTTTCTTCTCTTCAGCAGCGAGTTCTTCACGCGCCTTCGCGATGATTTCGTCCTCAATTTTTTTGGATTCATCCGAGGCGTCTGAAAGCATTTTCTTCGCCCCGATATTGGCATTTGAAACTGTTTTTTCGGCTTCCTTTGCCGCGTCCGCGAGGATTTTCACCTTCTCTTTTTCCGCCTGCCTTATTCCGGCGAGCTCCTGCGCAAAGCCTTTCTCATCCATATGCGATCACGCCGTTGCCTTCCTTTCCCTTGGAGGAGCAACAGCTCTCGCGGGCTTTCGCGAAGAAATTATCGCGCCGAGCACCCTTGAAGCCATCGAGGGCAGGAGGAAATAAACAACCAAAAGGAATCCGAGTAGCACCACAAGCCCCTGCTGCACATTCAGCCTGCTGAACTTTACCGCCATCACAAGAACGTATATCAGCATAAGGAATACCGGCACAAGAAGCAGCAGAATGAACGCAAAGGAAAACTTTTTCAGCTCCCCCATTTGCGCCGCGGTATAACTTTTAAGCCCTTTTTTTCCCTTCAATTCAATCAAACCCTTAAACGTGAATCAGGTATAATTCTTTCAACCGAGTTTACCTTAAAAATCTTTCCCGCGCATTTACACAATTTTCCGGAAGCGGAAAAATGCCCCATCACGCGATATTATTTGAACGCCTTCGCCACGGCTGCAACCTCTTCCGCGAAGGCGTCAATTTCTCCCATTGTGTTGTAAAAATAAAAGCTCGCCCTGTCAAGCCCTTTAGGATTAATGCTGCCGACAATGGGTTCCGCGCAGTGCAGGCCGCTCCTTACCGCTATCTTCCTGCCCTCGTCAAGCGCCACCGCCAAGTCAACCGCGTCAACACCCCCAATTTCAAATAACACTATGGAGCGCTGTTTTTCCGCATTTTTCGGGCAGTAAATTTTCATGCCGTCAATTTCCCGCATTTTTTCCAGCGCGTGCCCCAAAAGCCTTTTCCCGTGCTCCGCGACGTTTTCAATCCCGAGTTTTTTAAGGTACTTCACGGATTCCGCGAACCCGAAAGCCTCCGCAATCTGCATTGTGCCTGCCTCAAACTTTGCGGGCGGCTCGGCCCATTCCGATTCCCCGAAAGAAACTTTGCTTATCATCGCGCCGCCGAAATTGTAGGGCGGCATTTTTTCCAGCAATTCCTTTTTCCCGTACAATGCGCCGATTCCTGTCGGTCCCAACATTTTATGCGCCGAGAAAGCGAGGAAATCGGCATCAATTTTTTTCACGTTCACCGCAAAATCAGGAACTGACTGCGCGCCGTCCACGAGCATCAGCGCGCCGGAATCATGCGCGATTTTCGCAATCTCTTTCACAGGCAAAATTGAGGCCACGGTGTTCGAGGCGTGCGCCATTGCAACCATTTTCGTTTTCCTTGAAACTTTTTCCCGCAAATCATCCATGTCCAGCGTAAA
>DASRUO010000119.1:0-4540 GCA_035655375.1 archaeon
AAAGAAATCGCAAGGCTTGCGAAAGCCGTTCCGGCGCAAATTGAAATAAACCTTTTTTACAGGACGGAGAAGCGCGTGAAAGCGATTGAAAAGGAGTTCGGGAAATTCGGCGCAAAAGTTTTGGGCGTAAAGCCTGCAAAAAAAATTCCGGGGCTGCATTCGGAAAGGAGGAAAGTTGATGCCGAAGGAATCTGGAAAGCCGATGTTGTGCTTGTGATGCTTGAAGACGGCGACCGCACTGAAAGGCTCAAAAAAATGGGCAAAAAAATTGCCGCGATTGATTTGAACCCTTTAAGCAGGACCGCGCGCAGGGCGGATGTGGCAATTGTGGACAATGTTGTGAGGGCTGTTCCGCTGCTTACGAAAAATGTGAAAAGGCTCAAGGGGAAGAACGTGAAAGAACTGGAGAAAAAAATTGCGGCATTCAATAATTCCGGGCTGCTGAAAAAAATTGAAAATAGGATAAGGAAAGGCAAATGAATTTTTTGGGGCGGGAAAAATGGGCAATGAATTGAAGAGGCAGGGAATGCACTTATTGCTCGGAGTCTTCTACATAATAATTTTGTTTTTTCTGGTGAAGCCCGAGGGTTTGCTAGTGATTGCCGCAATCCTCGCTTTCGGCCTGATTGTTTCCGCAACCCACGCGCATTTGAAGCCCTCAAAATTTCTGGGCAAAATGCTTGAACACTTTGAGCGGAGCGGTGAGGAAAACCTCCCGGGAAAAGGCGCGCTTTTATTCACCGCGGGGGCGCTGCTTTCAGCGCTTGTGTTTTACCCTTTCAGCGGCATGGTTGCCGTGGGCGCTGTAACGGCGCTCACTTTCGGCGACGGCTTTTCAACCATCATCGGGAGGGCTGTTGGCAAAACGAGGATTGTTGAAGGCAGGACACTTGAAGGAACGCTTGCAGGGATAGCGGCTGCATCCCTCGCGCTGGCGGTTTTTTTCCCGCCTGAAACAGCGCTTGCCGCCGCATTATTCGGGATGCTCGCGGAGTATTTGCCTGTGAACGACAACTTTTCAATCCCCCTCGCTTCCGGAGCGGTGCTTGCAATGCTCATATGATAAAAAGCGCCTTCGCCTATTGCATCGCTTTTTAAAAATTAGTGAACGCTATTTAATGTGCGCGGGCCGGTAGCTCAGCTTGGATAGAGCACTTGCCTCCTAAGCAAGGGGTCGTGAGTTCGAATCTCACCCGGCTCGCACAAAACTTTTTACGAGGCAATTAGACAAAAAAAGCGTTCACTAATTCGCAACCGCGTAATCGGTTATTTTTTGCGCAAGCGCGAGGCTTTCACTGTCCTTGAAAATGTGGCCGTGGTAGAGGAACGCCAGAACGATTTCCTCGTAATCAAGGTTTTTGCAGACGCCGCCAAAGGTTTCCTGGCAGGCGCCGGTGCGGGTGTTGCCTTCCGAGCTCACCGCGCCTGTGTCCGCATTGACCATTGTTTTCTCCCAGGCAATGCCTTTTTTTATCGCGTCCGCGAGCCGTGAATTTCCTGTGTAAATATAATAAATTTCCAGCTTCCTCAAATTCACCGCCTGGTAGCTTGAATCATGCCCGCCTTTTTCAAGGAAAACGCCTTCACTTGTCTGGGTTTTCAAATCCTCGGCAATGAACTCGTCGCCGATTTTCTGGTAATTGCTACTGCCCAGCACAATTCCGTTCAGCTTGAACGCGAGGCCGTCAAAGGCGAGCCTGTTCGGCGCGTCAGCCGCTTTCAGGAAAAGCGTTTCCTTATGCGGCTCAAGGAATTCCAGCGCTTTATTGATTTGCGGCTTCAATGCAACGAGCCTCGGCAAAAACTTTCCTTTAAAGCTACTTTTTTCAATGAGGAGATAGGAATGCCCAACCGCTTGGAGAAAGAAGGTGTCTGCTTCAAGTGCGTCGGGATTGTCTTCCGCAATTCCCAATCCGTTCCTGAAGCTGCCGTCAGGGTTCTGCTGCGCAAAGCCGTACTCAATGGCGAGCACGCCTTTCTCAATGAACGCCTCATCGTTTTCCGCGATGCCGCGCAAAATCATTTTCTCCGCGACCCTCTGCGCGGAAATCTCAGTGAAAGTTGTTTGGTTGCGGGGCGCGGCACCGCTTGAATCAACAAAAGCCGGGCTCACGGATTTTGAAAGCGCGTAGCCGAATTCCTGTGTTTGGAGGAGTTTTATCTCGTCGCGCGAGCCGAGGCCGACAGTGGTTAGAATGTTTTCCTTCACGGGCTCGGCCACTGAAAGCAGGAGCGCTATCGCGAGAACCGCAACAATGACAACGCCGCCGATGAGGAGCAGGTACTCTGTGGAGCCCTGGAGTTTTTTGTCCATGAATATTTTAACGGCTTAAAGCATATAATAAGGTTTTGGAAAAATCAGCATGAAGCCGCCTGAAAACCACGGAAAATGCCGCAAAAAAAGATTGAAATTATTTTAGGAGGAGGAACACTACGCCCACAATGAGGAAAACCAGCGCAAGGTAAGGGTTTAAGACATCTAAAGGCGCTGGAAGGCTTGTAATGAGGCCGCCCATGCCCATTCCGATGAATAAAAGCGCCACATTGAATTTTTCCAGCATGAATTTCCCTCTAAATCATTTGCCTGAACCGCTTAATAAACATTACTTCGTCATTCATCAATTCCTTAAACTGTTGATTGACGAAACATTTTTATTGTGTTCAAGCTACTTTAATTTACGATGGACCAGCTTGCAACGCTTATAGCCGGAGAAATGGCCCTTTCAAGGGAGCCGGGCGCCAGCATGAAGAAATGGCGCGAAATCTTCGGTGTAAGCCAGACTGAATTAGCCGAATACTTGAAAGTTTCAAGTTCAACAATTTCCGATTACGAGGGCGGACGCAGGAAAAGCCCCGGCATCGGCGTGATTTCAAGGCTCGTGAACAGTTTGATAGAGATTGACAACAAGCGCGGAAGCAAAATCAAGAAGCAGCTTGAGAAAAACTTCGCGCCGAAAACAGATGTCTTTGACGCGGTGGAATTCTCCAAGGCCTTGAACGGGAAAAAGTTTTCGGAACTTATAAACGCGGAATGCGTCGCCAACCCCGGAAAGCTTAAAGAGATGCAGATTTACGGCTACACAATAATTGACTCCCTGAAAGTCATCATTGATGTGCCGGTGCATGATTACATGAAAATGTACGGGAAAACACCTGAAAGGGCTTTGATATTCCAGCAGGTTGAAACAGGGAGAAGCCCGATGATTGCTGTAAAGATTGGGAGGTTCAGCACGGAAATGAAGCCTTCAATAGTTGTACTGCACGGCATTGAAAAGGTTGACCCCATCGCGCAGAAAATCGCGGAAGCGGAAAAAATCCCGCTGCTCGTAACCAAGAAATCCATTGAGGAAATCAAGAGCGTGCTGAAAGAATTTGAAACTTGAAAAATACAAAAGTAATAAATAATACTTTTGAAAGCGTAATATATGTTTGCAATGTTTAGAAAGACAGCATTTGTGGCACTAGTTGTTTTTAGCCTGTTTTATTTAAATGGCTGCACTGAGTTTGTTTGCAACAAAGACAAAATCAAGGGAGCCGACATTGATAAAGAATTTGCTGACGGTTCAAACAATGCGGTTATTCTTACAAATGGTGATGGCGAACAGCTTTATCAGCAACTTTCCATGCAAAACATTGATATCGTCTGGAACATCGGTAGTGGGGGGATCTCCATTGATTCAAACATGCAACACTTTGATTATATTATAGGCGCCAATGTGACAAAGAGCCAACTTTGTGGCATTTCGAATAACCCTTTAGTGGATTACATTGTTGTAGCCGCGACAACTGATGCAAAACAACAGGCGGAAATTTACCGGGATGAAAGGACCGAGAAAATGTTTATACCTTTAAGCGGGCAGCATCAGGAACCGATATTCTGCATTTTATCCTCGTGCGTAGAACTCCTGTCAGCTGGGGCAAACCCGGTTGTAAAAGACTTTAACAGAGATTACTATTTTGAAGAAAACGTTCAGGACAGCATCAAGTTGTTCCTCTCAACGGACATACAGGAGGCAAAAAAAATTTTGCAAAAATATAATACAAGCCTGATATTAATAGATGAAGAAGACTTAAGGTCACTCACTACACTGAGTTTTATCGGCGGGAAAAGTTCAGGATTCTCCGCAATCAGTGATTGCACCCTGAATAGTGGCTTGTACACTTGCGGCGGGAATGTTTTTGATGAGTCAAAAATGGAATCGATTCCAACGGAGTGGACTGATACCCCGATAAAATCTGATATGCCTAACTTGTTTGTTTACAGAAAAAAAGACAATTCAAAAGTGTTTATCTTCAATGCGGAAACAAACAATACGTTGCTTGTAAAACTCTGGTTCAAGAATAAAGATGTTCCTTACGATTTGCTGAAAACCGCGGAAATTGAAAGCGGGCAAAAATCAGAATTAAGGCTTTACAAAGTACTGGATCAAAATCCTTGAAGTTCTGGCGCCCAAGTAAGGCACTTAAACCTTCACGCAGAACGTGAACCTGTACTTTGTCTTGCCCTGCTGGTCGGTGCCGAGCAAAGTGTTTGAAACAA
>DASRUO010000120.1:0-2019 GCA_035655375.1 archaeon
AGAATGAGCCTCTCCTGAAAATCAGGAGGGCGTTGAACAAGCTGAAAAGCGTCAGGCTTCAGGGAGTGAAAGGCATTGAAAAGGTCATTGTGACCAAGGAAAACGAGGAGCCGGTGATAAAGACAAGGGGGACAAACCTCAAAATCGTGATAAAAATGCCTGAAATTGACGGCGCAAAAACCACAACCAATGACATAAAGGAAATCGCAAGGGTTTTGGGTGTTGAGGCCGGCAGGACCGCCATTGTGAATGAACTGGACGGCGTGCTGAAGGAGAACGGGATTTCGATTGATATAAGGCACATAATGCTCCTCGCCGACTTGATGACCTGGGACGGGGACATTAAAGGAATTGTGAGGACCGGAATCGCGAGGCAGAAGTCCAGCCCGTTCGCTCGCGCCGCATTCGAGGAAACCGTGAAGCATTTGCTTGAGGCGAGCTTTGAAGGCGAAATTGAGAGGCTTGAAGGCGTTGTCGAAAACATCATTGTCGGCCAGCCGATAAAGGTGGGCACTGGCAGGGTGAAGCTTGTGATGAAGAAATGATTTTTTTAAATGGGATGCCTGCTAATTGTTATCGGAGTGAAATGTTTCAGAGGGTTGGATTGAATGGCAAAGGTTGACGCTGTAAAGGAGATAAGGAGGGCCGTGGACACGGGCAAAATAGCTTTCGGCTCGAAAGAGTCCGAGAAAAGCCTTAAAAACGGTTCCGCGAAACTAATAATAGTTGCAAACAACGTTCCGAAGCTTGTGAGGGAAAAAACGCTTTCCTTTGCGGAAGCCGGCAAAACGCCTGTTTTCATGTTTAATGGTTCAGGAATTGAGCTTGGGAGCGTCTGCGGAAAGCCTTTCACCGTAAGCCTCATGGCCGTGCTTGGCGAGGGGAAAAGCAGGGTGCTGGAGATAGCGGGCCAGTGAAGCGTGGTTAAAGGAATGGCTTCAGTGAAACTGGGTTTGAACCAGATCCAGCTCATAAACACCCTTGACGCGGTTTCAGGGGTTGGCGCGAAGGACTGCGTTGTTAGCGGTGATGCGGTTGTTTTCCTTGTGCCGGAAAACAAGATAAGGCAGGCGATAGGGAAAAACGGCGCAATGATTGAAAAAATAAAAAAAATGCTCGGCAAAAGGGTTGAATTGTTTGAGTACAGCCCGGAACCTGAGGGTTTTTTCAGGAAGGCCTTTTTCAGGGCCAGGATAGAAAAGGTTGAAATCGGGGAAAAAAACGGGGAGAAAATAGCGCTGATAAACGCTGACAACACGAACAAGAAGATTATTCTGCAGAATATAGGGAGACTGAAGAAAATAAAAGAGCTTGCCAAGAGAAATTACGGAATTGAAGAGGTCAGGGTAAGGTAAAAAAAAAAAGGTGTTTTTATGCCGGGAGAATTCGCTGCAAGGAGCCTTGAAAAGAAGAGGAAAAAATGGCGCAAAAAGCACAGGAAACACATAAAGATAATCAAGGCACGGACAGGCTTCAGCAAGAGGAAAGAGCTTCTGGAGGGGTCGCCGCAGGCCAGAGGGATTGTGCTTGAGAAAAGGGGTGTTGAAGCGAAGCAGCCGAACTCAGGCATCAGGAAGTGCGTGAGAGTCCAATTGATAAAAAACGGGAAGGAATTGACCGCTTTGATGCCTAAAGACGGCGCGATAAAGTTTGTTGATGAGCATGATGAGGTCCTTGTAGAGGGGATAGGCGGCGCGCAGAGGGGCTCCAAGGGAGACCTTTGGGGAGTGAAGTACAGGGTCACGCACGTGAACGGCGTCGCGCTTGAAATGCTGAGGACAGGGAAAAAGGAGAAGGTCAAGAGGTAATTGTGATGGATTTTACACCGGCGAGCGGGGCGGGCAAAATCCATGCGAGTGAAAACGAGCATCCTGCACCCGAGGGTGCGGGGCCTCGTCCCCATCTGGGGCAAGGTGGATTGTCGCTCCCAACCGGCGCGAAGTCCCCGAAGGGGGAAAGGGTTGAGGGGAAGGTCAAGATATGGCTGAAATGATTGCTGCACCTGCGGCGGGCGAACCG
>DASRUO010000121.1:0-7171 GCA_035655375.1 archaeon
ACAGCCATGGGCATCGTTTTTTTATCCAATTTTTCACCTCCCGTTGTTTTTGTTGGGCATGAACCCTGCACCCTTAACATTTTTTGCGGATATAAATTTTGTTTTGAAGAATTCAACTTTAATTAAACAGTAAAGCCATGCAGCTTGCCTTATTTAAAAAAAATTCGGGGACTTTCAACGAGTTTTTCCGGGTTCCATGGAAAGGGCTTTAACCCGGCGCGCGTGAAAACCCCTCTCGGCACCGACATGTAACCCACATATATTTTTCCCGCAAATTTCCGCCCTTGCCTTGTCAGCAAACCTTTTTTTGGAAGTGTTAGAGTGATTGTGCTGGAAGCGCGGATGCATGGCTCGCATGGTTTTCCGGCGGTTGCGTCAAGGCCACTCGGAACATCCACCGAGAGTATTTGTTTCCCGGAATTATTTGCCTCCTCGATGAGCGTCGCAAACCAGCCCCTTGGATTCCCTTTAAGGTTGTAACCCAGAAGGGCATCTATTACGAGAGTGGAATTCCTGATTGCGCGAATGGCGCTTGATTTCCGGGCAGAGCAATCAATGGCGCGGATTTTCATTTTCCGCGCTATTTCGAGCTGCGCCCTCGGCTCCCCTGAAAGTTTTGACGGCTTGAAGGGGAAAATAATCGCCGGTTCAAACCCGAAATTCGCGAGGTGCCTTGCGGCTGCAATGCCGTCGCCCCCGTTGTTGCCTTTTCCGCAGAGAACCGCGATTTTTTTTCCGGTGCACATGCCGCTTGCGGCAAGGGCAATATCAAGCCCCGCAAGTTCCATCATTCGCGTGACCGTTATGCCGCCCTTAACCATGAGCCTGTCAATCATGGCCATCTGTTCTTTGGTTACACTTTGGTAGCGCATGAATTAAACCCAGCTGAACTTTTTATTAAATTAATCAGCTGCCCCAAAATGCGCCCGCTTTCAGCTGATTTTCAGTGCCTGCCTTAATGCTTCCTTGTCAAAGCCGACAATTATTTTGCCGTCAATATCTATTACCGGAACGCCTTGTTGGCCCGACTTTTCAATCATTTCTTCGGCCTTGCCGCTGTCCTTTTCGACATTTATGTCCTCGAAACTTATTTTGTGCTGGCTCAAAAATTCTTTCGCCATTTTGCAGTAAGGGCACCATGTTGTCGAGTAAACCGTAACACCCATCTTATCACCTCCTTTTTTGGATTAATTATTTCCTTTACCCATATTCTGGAGTTAGTGGCCGCCGCATGAGCAGCAACTGCTGTGTTCCGTGGTTTCTTTTTTCTGTTTTTGCTCTTTTTTCTGTTCCATTGCATCACCTTTACGTAACCCCGTCCTTTTTTGGTTAAAATCCCTTCCTCCAAGGGTTCAAAAAAAATTGAATAGTAAAAATGAATGTTTTAAACTGTTCATGGGGCTGTTAGTATATAATACTGAAAATCTTTTGGAGACAATGGCGTGAAACATGTTGTGATAGCCCCTTTTGAGGATAATGCCGGAGCGGTGCTGAGTGGCGTGAAAGAGTTTCCCACCGAGAAAGTCATTTTCTTGACGCCAATACGCAGTTTGGACAAGGCAAGGGAAGCCCAGAAAGATTTTGCGAGATTTAATATTCCTGTTGAGCTCGTGGAGTTGGATGATGAAACTGACTTTGAGGAGGTGTTCGGGAAAATCGCGCACATAAAGGCGCGCGAAAAGGAAAAAGACCTGCTCATGAACCTCAACTCAACACCCGGGCTATTGTCCTGCATCCTGCTCTCGGCGGCTTTCGTGAACGGCATCAAGGCTTTCGAGGTGATGAATGAAAAGCTCATGATGTTTCCGGTACTGAAATTTTCATACTACAACATATTGTCAGACAAAAAACTCCTTATTTTACAATCCTTGGGCGAGCACGACTGCTGTGACTCGCTCGAGGATATCAGCAGGCGCCTAAAAATCGGGCCTTCATTGGTAAACTACCACATTTACGGCAACGAAAAAAACCCGGGGCTCAAGGAACTGGGGGTTGTGGAGGTGGAGCGCGTGAAGGGAAAGGTGATGCTTAAAGTCACAACACTGGGGAAACTTCTTTTGAAAGACAAGCTCTTCCAGGGGGAAATTCCTTCAGGCACTGGTGAAAAGGCATGAATCAAAGCCTCGCCAATTTTGGCGCGGTGATAGTGCTTGCAGCGGCATTGCTCGCGGTTTTCTTGGCCGCCAACATAAATGCCCCGGAAAAGGCAACTGGAGCCCGGCAGCAGCCAATCGGTGAAACAGCCACAAGTGCCTCCAACAATTCCGCTTTCGAACAGGGCTTCTTGAACCGCGGGCTCAAAACCAATACCGCGAAAAGCTCCATCAAACTTTCAAAAGTCCTGAGCGGCGGCCCCGGCAAGGACGGCATTCCGGCAATCCGCGAACCGGTTTTTGTTCCCGTAAGTGAAAAACCCGAAAGCGTTTCATTTGACACGGATGGAATAGTTTTGGGAAAGGAACAGCCGAAGTTTTACCCTTACAACATCATGATTTGGCATGAAATCGTGAACGATACAGTTGATGGCGTGCCTGTGGCGGTCACTTTCTGCCCTCTCTGCGGCTCTGCGATTGTCTTCGGCAGGAGAGTTGGCGGGGAAACCGTTTCCTTCGGCGTGAGCGGCCTTTTGTACCAGTCAAACCTGCTCATGTATGACTCCAAAACCGAGTCGCTCTGGTCACAGGTGCTGGGCGAAGCGGTAGTAGGCGAGTATACAGAAACGAAACTATTGCTCCTGCCGAGCAGCGTTGTTTCTTTTAGGCAGTTCGAGGAGCAGTTCCCCAACGGCCTCGTGCTGTCGGACAAAACTGGTTACGCCCGCGATTATTCATTCAACCCTTACGGAAACTATGACAAGGACCCATCAACTTTTTTTCCTGTCGACAGTTTCGGGGACAGGCTGCCCGCAAAGGAACTATTGCTTGTGGTGCCGCTTGAAGATAAGACCGTTGCATTCGTTCTGAGCAAACTCAATGAAAAAAGGTCGGCAGAACTCGTGGTTGATGGCGAGAAGCTGGAGGTGACGGTCGGCGAAGGAGGGCTGTATTCTGCAATATTCAGGGGCGAGGAGAAGCCGACATTTGTCGCGATGTATTTTTCGGTTGCCGTGCATAATCCCGGCATGGTTATTTGGGCGGGGGAATAACAGGAATCAATTTTTCTTGAATTGTTCCACCCAGATTTTATTAAAAAAGAAAAACAAGTGCATTGCAGGTGATTTGCTATATGCATGAAAAAAACTGTGAATGCATGATGTGCGGCGTTGCACAAACAATCGGGATGAAGGAGAAGATGTGCAGGAACTGCCACAACCCCCTTTCGGAGTGCAAGTGCAAGTGAGAAAAGTGCGGAGGGAACAAAATGTCAAGAATCATAACACATGAAGCCAAGGGGCCTTTGGAAATAAAGCCATTGGACAAATCCGTTTGGATTTGCAGGTGCGGCCTCTCAAAAAACCAGCCGTTCTGCGACGGCTCGCACAAAAAAACTTTGGACGAGGAAAACGGCAAAACCTACAAATACAGCCACGATGGCACCAGGGTTGAACCATAAAAAGTATTGTGGCACGGGAAATGATTTGGCTGACTACTAAGACAAGACTATTTGTTGAGTTAAATTGCTTGAAGGAGGCGCCGGAATATGTGCCCCTCATGCCCCCAAAGAATAAGGTGGTGTTGACATGAAATTGTTTGAAGCCCTGAAAAATAATTCTTGGAAACAATATTGGCAGAGCATGTGATTTGAGTGACAGCAATGCAGGAAAAAAGCGAAGTCGTTTGCGAGGTCTGCAAACTCCAGCTGGACAAGATTGCGGAAGCCAGGCACCTCACAGAACTAGAGCTGAAAGTGCTGAACCAGCCCAAGAGAGTGATCAACATAAACATCCCAATCATAATGGATGACGGTTCAACAAGGATTTTTCCGGCTTATAGGGTGCAGTACAATGATGCGAGAGGCCCAACCAAGGGGGGCATAAGGTTCCACCCAAAGGTTAACAAGAAAGAGATAAATGAACTGGCTTTCCTCATGAGCCTCAAATGCGCCCTTGTTGACATTCCCCTTGGCGGGGGCAAAGGCGGGGTACAGGTCAATCCGAGGGAATTAAGTGAGGGAGAACTCCAGAGGCTCTCAAGGGCTTACATTCGCGAATTTGCCCCTTTTATCGGGCCTGACCGCGATATTCCCGCCCCCGATGTGAACACAAACCCTAAAGTCATGGGGTGGATGCTTGACGAGTATGAAAAAATTACAGGCAAAAAAGCCCCGGGAGTCATTACAGGAAAGCCCCTGACAATTGGCGGAAGCAGGGGAAGGCTTTACTCAACCTCCCTTGGCGGCGCAATAATCCTCGGGGAATACATGAAGTCTGCCGGCAAGGGCGGGAAAGGAACAACCGTCGCAATCCAGGGTTTCGGAAACGTCGGGAGCCATTTGGCGCGCATTCTTGACGAATGGGGATACAAAATTGTGGCTGTTTCTGATTCAAAAGGCGGGATTTACAATAAAAGCGGGCTTGACGTGAAAAAGCTGGTGAAGGAAAATGACGGAAAAAACGTGCAGGAAATCGGCGGAGGCGAAAAAATTTCCAATGAGGAATTGTTGGAACTTGGGGTTGATGTTGTTGTGCCTGCCGCCATTGAGAATGTAATCAACATTAAAAACATGAAAAATATCAGGGCAAAAATTGTTCTTGAAATGGCCAATGGCCCCGTTACAACAGGGGCGGATGACTACCTCGAGGAAAAAGGGGTTGTAGTATTGCCAGACATTCTCGCAAATTCAGGCGGAGTGGTTGTGAGTTACCTTGAATGGGTGCAGAACCAATGCAATTACTACTGGAAAGAGGATGAAGTGAACAGAAAGCTTGAGGAATACATGGGCCACGCCTTTGCGGAAACCGAAAAGGTCAGGGCTGAGGCCAAGGGCTCATATAGGAGAGCCGCTTACATAGTTGCAATTAAAAGGATACTCAAGGCGGAAGAAGATAGGGGCATTATTGTAAAGAAAAAAGCCTGAACGCGAGTTCACTGGCTGTGGTTAGGCAAAGGAAAAATCAACAAAAAAAATCAATTTTTAAATTTTTCTCTTTTACGTTAATAGTCAAATTTTGGCAAAAACAATACATTTAAAAGCAAGGGACGCTACAAATAATATTAACAAACTTGCTCAAGTGAACAAGTGAAGTCAGTTTCACGGTAGAGGGTGAAAAAGAAAATGTGGGTTTGCAGTGAATGCAGCGAGAAATTCCATAACGGCCAAAGCGAAGGCCTGAAACACATGACCATTAAGCACCCGGGGGTTTACGCCCCGATTGGATACATTGACATGACAGTAAAATTCGGCTGGAACGACTGACCGGGTTTTAAATTTTTCCGCCCGGAATATTCCAGTGAAACGCGAAATTTTTTACGCGGCTTTTTTCCTTGCCGTCTTATTCTTCTTTTCAGGCTGCGCACAGCAGCCGCAAATTCCTGCGGGCCATGACGATGAAGCGTTTCACATCCACGCCGATTTCAAGGCAGTGCTTGACGGCAAAATGGTTGATTTCAATAGGGCCGAGTACATGAGCGAGGAGTTCGAGGAATTAAACCCTAACGTGCACATGCACGACTTCAACCCTTATATGATACACTTCCACAGCGCGGATGCAGCGATGGGGGATTTTTTTAAAAGCCTCGGGATGGATTTCAATTCAAATTGCTTCAGCGACGGCGAAAAAAATTACTGTGGCAATGAAAATGAAAAACTCCAGTTTTACGTGAACGGTGCGGCGAACACCCAATTCGGAAATTATAAGCCGGCTGATTTGGACAAAATACTCATTTACTACGGGGCCGGCACGCCGGGCAGGGAAATTTTTGATTCTCTCACTAGCTGGGCGTGCGTTTATTCGAAAAAATGCGATGCACCCTTGGGTGTAACCGTTGAAGAGGAAAGCTGCACGCCGACGCAGCCGTGCAGGCTGCCCGGAACTTGAGGCTATTGACGCCTGCAGAACGACTTTTCCGTTTGTGAATCAGCGCAGGCTTCCCAATATTGCCATGAAAATTTTCTCGTAATTTGACATTTTATACTGTTCTGAAATTTCATCGGCAAAAAAACTTTGGATTATTACGGGTTTACCGTCCTTTAAAATATTGACGGCATTGTGCAGCCTATTCTGCACATCAGTGAATAGGGGAACAACAAAATCGCTGCCTTTAATCTGCCTTGCAACATCCTCATCGGCATAAACCCCGTCCACGAAATGGCCCCCGGCATTTTTTGGAAAAATGTATCCGCCATGGTCCAACTCAAAAAAATCCTGAAGCCCCTTAAGCGAAAGCAGCTTTTCAAATGCATGCTTGGCTGCAAGGCTTGACTCAAGGCCTGCAGGGCACATGAAAATGACTTTAATTTTCTTCCCGCCTTTTGAATCAACCTTTTTTTTAAGCGCGGACAAAAGAGCCGCCCTGGAAAGCCCCGTTTTTCTCCGAGGCTTGCACTGCATTCCCCCCTCCGAAGAACGCGGCATAATTTTTCTTTTCATGAAATATTAATGAAAATTTGTTGTTTAATAAGTTGTATGTTAAGGAAAGGATTTTATTGCCCAAAAACCAATCGTTATTATGGCTAAAACCAGGTCGGCAAGCCGTTCCATGAAGGAAAGACTGGAGAGGGCGAGGGCTCTCGAGTCACTGAAAAGGGCAAGGGCATTGAAGGGGCAAGGTTTAAACATTGAAGCCGCGATAGCGAAAAGCATTGCCGAATCAAAAAAAACAGGCGTGACTGGAAAGCCTTTCCTCATATACAGGGAAGACGCTGAAACGATTATGAAACGGCATGTGGACAGCAAAATTTTGCCGGGAAAAATTGATGAAGTTAAGCTGCAGTTGGGCTGGCTTTATCGCTCAACTTTAGGATTCAAGAAAAACAACGCAAAAGAAGAGCTGGTAAACCGGCTTTTCGGAAAAAAAGGGAAATTCGGCTTGCTGATGGTAAAACCTGAACTTTATTTCAAGGCGCGGCAAATTAAATCACTGCTTGAACAAATGGGCTTTGAAACAGTGTTCCTGAAAACTTTTGTCTTTAATAGGCAGACTCTCCTAAGGCAGTACCCCCACGTGTTAAAAGACCGTGAAACTTACTGGAAATTTTCGCTAGGTGCAGGCGGCCTTCTGAGCGGCCCCAG
>DASRUO010000122.1:0-4153 GCA_035655375.1 archaeon
TCCAAAATTTCCAGAATTGAAAAGAGCGGAGCGGCGATTTTCAAATGCAAAAGGTGCGGGTTTGAAAACAAGCGCGCACAGTGAAAAAGGCTTCTGAAAATTTAATCTTAAAGCATGCTAAAATATTTGTTCACAGTGGCCCGGTTCTGCTTTCATTTTCACTTAGGTGCTAAACCTTGTTCTCTCAATTTTGCTAATGTGCGTTCTCCTCTTGCGGTAAGCCGGCCTTTTTTTCCTAGGTTTGCAAGATTGCGCCCCATCCTGGCGGTCTCTCTCAAGGCCACTATTCTTTTCCCACGTGAAGTCAATGTTGCCCCTTTCCTTTGGGCGTTCAGTACACTCGCAATTGCCGTTCTTTTATTCAATAAATCACCATACGCTAATAGCGCAGGCGATATTTAAAGATTGCCGTGCTTTTTGCACGCAGCAAATAATTTTTTTGTCATCTTATTCCCGTGTCAATGTCAATGTCCAAGCGCGTTGTTTCATTGGCGTTGATTTCAACCGTTTCGCTGAACCTGCTCAATCCGGTTTCCTGCCTTACAACGTAACTGCCGGCAGCCAGTTCTATTCTATAATTTCCTTCAGTGCCGCCGTGAAACTCGGTTTCCTTGATTAAAATTCCAGGGTCTCCATTGCCAATCAAATAAACGGTTAAAGGATAAGCCTGAAACGTCTGCTCCGTTGGCCGGCATTGAGGCTCTGGCGGAAACCTTTCCACAGGGCATATTGGCCCGATTGAAATTTTGCCTCCAAGGAAGCCTTTCCCCTGCGGCGCTGCAGTGGAGCAGCCTAAAAGGAAAAATCCTGCAAGGAGTAAAACGAGGATTTTGCGCATGGATTAATCTCGTGTTAAGTCGTTTTATTTGTTGCGTTTTTTAAAGCCTAAAGCCTCCTATGTTTTTACGGTGTTTTTTTGTACAAGCTCAAAAAGTCTTTAGCCAACGACCTGAAAAATCCGCCCAAAGGCTACGAGCTCGTTCAAGTGAGGCAGCTGATGCACGACGCAATCCTTAACATGTTCAATAATCGCCCTGAAGGCGAGCCATTTGTCTTTTCTGAGGCCATTAAAACGATTGACGCCTTAAACCCGGGGCTGCGAAAGGAATTTGGCGTGCACCTCCGTTCGCTGCAGGAAAAGCTTTGGAAAAGCGGGGCAAAATTTGCGAGAACCGGTTTTGAGGGCAGGCAAACCCGCAACAATCCAAGCACATCTTTTGGCGCCCAAACATTGTGGCGCAGTCGCCACAGGGGCAGAGGGTAAAAAGCCGCGCAAATTTCGGCAGGCAGGTTTAAATTAAACTTTAAGCTTACGTTTAACATGCTTCCAAGGAAAATCCGGAAAGGCGCAAAAATCGAGGTCAGCGACAAAAAAGGGAAAGCCCTTTTTATTGGCACTGAGAGAAGGGGCGGCACTGAAAGGAGAATCGGGGAGCGCAGGCGATCACTTTCAGAGGTGACAATAAGGGAAATCAGGCCAGCTGTCAGGGCGAGGGCTTCAAGGGCTTCGGAGTTTTTCAGGCTGACAAGCAGGCTGAACTTGCTTGTGGGTGAAGAAGGCGGGATCGCCACTACAACTCCTGGGAGCCTGCACGGGAAAACAATTGAAAACCTTTCCCGCATTGTAAGGCAGCACAGGGGAAGGGAAGAGGGAATAACTGAGAAAGACCTGCGCATTCTGAAAGCGGCAGTGAAGTCTCTTGAAAAATGAAGGCAACGCATTAATTTTAGGGCAGCAAATTTTTATTGTTCATGCCAGCATATCTGTACGAGCCTTTATGCCCCCAATCAATGCCGAGTGGCATTACCGCAACAAGATGCCGAAAAACGCTAACATCGACCAGCGCATCGACTGGCATGCGCGCCACCAAAAAGCCTGCGGGTGCATGCCAATTCCGGACAAAATGAAAGAGGAAATGGGGAAGCGTGGGCGGTAAACGCGGTTAGTATTCTTAAAACTCTCAGAACTTAGAAAAACAACTACAGCAACCTCTAATCTTCTACATAACTTCTGTCTGGCTTAAGCGTATTCCAAGATGCCACTTTGTTTGCTCCGCTGCGCTTTAAGGTCATTCCGCACCCAGCCGCCGAGAAATGCCTCAAACCGCCGATTTAACCCCCTTCCTTCCGCTAATGCGATTCCAATATGACTTGGAAGGGGCGCTTTGCCTAATGAAAAGCGCCATAAGTGCTCTTATACGGCGAAATTACGAAGGAGAATTTTGCCAAATTGAACTTTTTTGCCCGCAAAAACCACGGAGCGGAGCAGGCATTCCTCGGGTGGCTCAAAAAAGGAACTTCAAACAGATTTTGGTTATGTAGAAGTTAGCACTTACTTTACCTTGGAAACCCTTATGAGGGTGTCAGGTTGCACGTCCTTGAGGTGGCCTAAAAATTCTTTCAGGTTTTCCACGCACGCAAACACGTTCACGGCTGAAGCGGCCTCGGGCTTCTCGCCCCTGGAAGCAGGCGTTTTACCGAAAAAAATGGCTATCGCGGGGCCCGGCGGCCAGAACCCTATGTCGCCAACCTCGACAATGGCCGCTCCGTGCTCTTGGGGTACATCAAAACCCACGGGAAAGTAAATTTCCTCGCCCCAAAGCTCCGCAAATCCCTGCAAAGGCAAATTTTCCAAAACCGTTTTAACCGTTTCAGGGTTCCGGCGCGGAAGCAGTGCCGCATAAAAGCTGAACCTCGGAAAGGAAAATTTGAGCCGGCTAGGCTTTGAGGACATCAGGAAGTTTAAGGAAAAAATGGTTAAAAGGCAAATATGTTATGTAGCTTCTCGCTACATAATAATCTTGGTTTGCCTGTGCAAACCCTAAACTCTAACCCACTCTTCCCCGGCCTTTAAAGCAACGCCGTAAACATTCACCAAAAATTTTTTGCCTTCCCTCAGGAAATGGTAGTAATCCCCGGGTTCGTTGCCGTGAAGCTTCAGGTTAGGCTCCCGTGCCACGGGCTCTTCAAACCTCTTGAATTCAAGGTTTATGGCGTGCGCCCAAGAATTTCCGGAGCCGGCCTCATAAACTTTGGCTCCACGCTCCTTTGATGTGTCATACCCGGCTGTTTTGTGTGCAAGAATTATCTGCCCATTTTCCCCTACAATACCGAGATAAAAAACCCCTTCCTCGCCGGTTCTTGACGGATACACTTTTCCATCAAGGCCCCGGCCGCGCTTCACGCCCCTAATTTCCCTGTAAATGTCCGTGTGCTCTTTCAGTAGAACAACAGTTCCAGGCGCGAAAACTTTTTTCTTTAAAAAACTGCCGCCGATTTTCACTTCAATGCTATGCACTTCACCAACGGGCCTGAAAGTGAATGCGACATTTCCGGCTTTTATTTTGCCGGACCTTAAAATGTTTTTTAAGCGTTCACGCAAATGTTCACGTTCCCAGCTTTCGCCCCGTTCAACAAGCCCGCGCAGCGGATCGCTTTTCCTTTTTTCAATCATCGTAAAAAATTAGGTTTTTGCTGTATTTAAATCCGCACCAGTGCCGATTCATTTCATCAAAAATTCTTAGCGTGTTACGGTTTCTCGCCTTCACGCAATTCAGGCGTGCCCCACTTCCTCCAGAACAAGTGGATAACCCCGTTTTTGGTTTTAAGCCGTTTTATCTCCTGTATGTTATTTCTATCGCCAACGATTTTATCAATTTCAAGCAGGCTCAAGGGCTCAGTGGCCATGCCTAAAGGGATGCAGCCGTTCTTGTCCCACGCTTCCCTCCATGCTTCAAGCCCTTCAGGCGTGTGGTAATCGGTTTCAAGCAGCATTTCCATGGTTTTCTCAACGCGCAATTCACCAAAGCGTTTCAGTGCCGTTATAAATTTCCGTTCCTCTTCAGGGTTTGTCGTGGGCCTCCAAGAACTAACTTTTTTATCCGGTTTCCGCAAAGGCATGCCTTACACCAAAAAATTTGAAGCAGTAAAAAACTTTTAATCCTTGCCTTTTTCACTCATTTTTGGCAGGTTTCACTTCTGCGCCGCCGCCTTTTCCGCGGCTTTTCTTTCAAGCTCGTGGTTCAGCAGATGGTTTTCCATGTTAAAGCTCTGCACAACGGCTTTGCATTGAGGGCACTTTTCTTTCCTTATGTTCATTTCAATCTTCTACAATCAGTTCAACGGTTCTCTTGTAATCCTTTTTCACGTAGCC
>DASRUO010000123.1:0-3027 GCA_035655375.1 archaeon
TCGCGTGTATTCCCGGTGCAAGGCCCGTGAATGTCCCCGCGGCAACGCCGAGGAAAAGCCACGAAAATTCCTCAATCAATTTCCCTCACTTCGCTTGCGATTAGCTCCGTTTCCTGCCTGTACAATGAAACCTCCGCCTTCACAACAACCGTTGAACCGTTCCTTAGCAGTGAAAGCTGTTCAATTGAAGGCGAGAAGTAAACCGTTTTCACCGTGGCGCCGTTTTCAAGCGTGAAAAAGGCGTTCCCCTTCCTTATTTCAAGGTTTTTTATTGTGCCGGCTACCAAAATTTTTTCGCCCGACATTTCCGCTGTTATTGCGCCTGCCTGCACGCTTTTCTCTTCGGGAAGCAGGAACGCGAGTGCCAAGAGGCCGGCAACCGCTAGCGTGAGCGATACATATTTCAGGTTTTCAAGGCCGAATTCCATTAAAACATTAAAAGAGGAAAAAGATTAAAAATTCGTTGATTGACGTAGTAACTTATATTGTGTTTATGGGCAAACAATAGGGTTTTGAGGGCAGTTAGTCGCAATGCAGTTTCTAAGCACAAGTGAGCCCACAGGCTTCGAGGCCTGAATCTTGCCTTTCACGGCGCAGATTGCACTCAAATCCGAGGCATCGGTTGGCAGCGGGTCAATGTTTGCCTCCACGAATATTTCACCGTCCACTTCCGCGTATTGAATCCCTTCCAGCGCGTACTTTCCTTCAGTGCCTTCAAGCGCGCTCACAAGCTCCTGCCTTAAATCAGCCACATTGATGACGCTTTCCTGCACAACAACGAATTTCGCTATAATAACTATTGAAAGGAGCAGCACCAGCGACGCGATGAGCACCAGTTCAACGCTGGCTTGGCTGCGGGATTTTTCACTTGAAGACAACCTGAACACCAGTTGGCTTTTTTTCAACAACCGCAGTGTAATAAGAGCCGTTTACATATCCATAAATGTTTACGGGGCTGCAGCGGCTGGACTTAATATCAGTTCCGGCATCAATGAATGAAGTGCATATGTGGCTTGATTCCTCCATCAAATTCGGGAATTCAGGGTTGTAGTGGTCCAAGTCGTCATCACACGCCACAAGACCTTTCCCTGATTTGAGTTTGTAACTGTAATAAACTGAATTTTCATCTTTTGGTATGGGGGATGTGGGTGTAAAAGGTATTCCGCAATTAATCACCCCATCCGGCGGCACCACCAATTGTAAAGTCTGCTTCGTTCCCTCGCCGGAAATTGAAACGTAGCTTATGGCGTCCGCGAGCTTTTGCGCTGAAACCCTGAGCTTCCCCATGTTCGCGACATCCTGCATCGCGGAAGCGGACAATTCGGCGTTCGGCTGGATGATTGTTGTGAGGTAAATGAGCGCCAAAACCATTATGAGTATGAATTCAACCGTAACCTGCCCGCGCCGATTCATAAAACCACGTTCCACAAAACATCGCCGGTAAGTTGCAGCAAAATGAATGCCGCGAGTATTGCGGGCACGAAAGCCATCGTTTTCCGCACAGTGATTTTTTGCGGTATTTCGCCCTTGAGCGCCAACGCTTTCAGCATTTCCGCCTGCTCCACGGTAAGGCCTCCGGCCTGCCTCGGCCCCGCAATTACTTTTCCATCAATCCTGAACTCGTGCATGGCGTTTTCCAATTTATTATCCATTAACTGCTTTATAACTTTTCTCATGGAAGGTCCCTCCACGAAAAACGTTTTATTGCCCCTTTCCACAACGAACCTGTCAGGAATCATTCCTTCCTCGAGCCTTGCGGTGCTGATTTTCTCGCGGAAAGCGTATTCCCTGCTTTCAGAATAATAATTCCAGAACGCATAAATGAGAAGCAGTGGCAGGGCAACAACAATTGAATTTACCGCGAACTCCTGCGCGGAAAGAATTATTCCCGCGAGAGTGAAAATTATTACGGAATATTTCCGGAATTTTTTCGGGAGGAAAGCGAGCGCTATCAGCGCCGGCAGGATGTAAAAGTCCTGCACCGAAAAAAACGCGAGCAGCAGTTTAAGGCCCGAAACAAGCAGCGCAAACCCGATAAGGCTTTTCCCTTTTTCAAAGGTTTTTTTGAATGCCTTTTTCAACACCTCGCGGTGCTTAATTCCCGCGCTGACGCTCATCATTATCCCCATCGGGAAAACCATCATTGCGGAGTAAAGCGTTAAAGTGATTGGGAAAATCGGCAGAGAAATTGAGGTGAAAATTCCCGTGTCCGCCGCAAGCGCCTGCCCGAGGAAATTGTAGTTTACCGGGTTGAGGAACGCGAGCGCGGTTATCAGCTTCACGTCGCCGCCCGCCCAAACCCCCAAACGCCATAAAAGGTAAGCAAAAGCGAACGCTATCGCAGCCGCTGCAACGGAGTAAATAATGGGTTCAATGCTCTGTGCCGTGAATGATTCCAAAGCCTTGAGGAAAAGCCCCAGCACCGCCAAGGAAAGCGTGAGCTTGTCTGAAACAATCCTGTTCTTTATGTCGGTAAAGGTTGCAACGCTTAAGCCTATTAAAGAAAAAAAGAAGTAAGCGCCGGCAAACATGACCATCAGCCCATAAGGCCTGCAATCGCGCTATCGCGATTTTCCAGTACCTTGAGCTGCGCCTTGTCCGCCAGCCTTGAAATGTTGAGGGCAATCACGGTCACGGCTATCACTAGCAAAATGCCGAACATAATCGTCAGCATGTACTCTACCGAAACCTGTGCCCTCGAATCCAAAGGTAATCACTCGTTTATGGTTGTAGTGTTCCTACGCAGTTAGGGTATGCGCCGCTGCAATCGTAGTTGTCGTTCCCTATTGGCACGACTCTTGCAGTTGTTCCATCAGCTTCTATTGAACAATTCTTGCTTCCGTCCAATCCCGCAGCCTGTGCGCAGAGTGATGATGCTGTAGATACCCCGGTTTGTTCTTCGCTGCTACCGCCAACCCCTAACAGGAGTGTGATGACTATAACCGCAATCAGCACGGCCCCTCCTATGAGCAGCAGGTATTCCAAAGCTCCTTGACCTTTTCTCTCCATTTTTCAACCTCCTTTTTT
>DASRUO010000124.1:0-2483 GCA_035655375.1 archaeon
TGTGGTTTGGGCGGACTAAACTACACCGCAAAATTTGTGTAATAAGCGAACAGGGCGTAAAGCGCGAGCAGCATTGCGCCTGAAAGCCTGTTGACGCTGTAATTGAGGTGCGCGAAAAGGTTCAGGGCAGCCACGAGCATAATCATGAAAAAGAACGGCAGGATGAATGCCGCGGCGTTGAAGCTGAACGTGGAAAACACCGCCGTTATGCCGCCGACAAGGAGCAGGTCGGCAATGTTGGCCCCGATGGCGTTGCCGAGCAGTATGCCTGTGAAGTTTTTCCTTGCCGCGGTGACCGCAATCCCGAATTCTGGCAGGGAAGTGCCTATGGCAGTGAGGAACAGCCCGATGATTGACTCCGAAACATTGAAGGAGTGGGCCAGGCCTATTGAGCCGTCGACAAGCATGTGCGAGCCGTAAAATATGCCAAGCACGCCGAGAGCAAGGAACAGCAGCTGGTTGAACAATGAGGAGATAAAACTTTTCCTGAAAATCTCTTTCGCCTTTTTATCCTCCGCCCTTTCAATTGTTTTCCCGAGTTCGTGCTCGAAAGGCCAGACGTGCAATGAAATTATGTCACGGTAAGTTTTCGGGTCGAGACCCGCCCTCATTACCTGGAAATATGTTTTCGCGTTGAAAATCCCGAACTTGGCGGTGTCAAAAAAATTTTTTATGAATCCCTCGTAATCAAGGATGAATGAAGCCCTTTTGAGGAAGCCAAACACGAGCGCGAGATAGAAGGCGAACAACGCGAGGAATACAATGCCCTCGGAAAAAGAAAAAACGTTGTCCAGCGAAAAATAAAAGAACAGGACCGAGGAAGCGAGGAGTATGAAAAGGCTTTTCTCAACGGCTTTCCTTTCAACAACAATCTTCCCGGAAATCACGGCGGCAATGGCGAGAATCAGGGCGATGTTTGCGATGACGCTCCCCGTAATTGTGCCCATCGCAAGCTCCGGCTTGCCGGCAAAGCCCGCGACAAGGGAAGAGGTTGCCTCGGGCAGGGTCGTGCCTATTGAAACGATTGTGAGCCCGATGATTATGTCGCTGACTCCGAAAATCTTGGCGATTTTCGCCGCGGCCTCCACGAGAAAGTCGGAGCCCTTCAGCAGCAGGGCGAGGCCGCCGGCAAAAAGCAAAACGAATTCAAGCATGCAAACCAGTAAAGTGTTGAGATGAAAGGTTTAAAGAAAAACCCTGAGCGAAGAAAATGCAAAGAATCCTGAATTTTTCTCGAACGTAATATTTGGCGCTTCCTTTAAACGGGTTTTAAAGGATTCGGGTAAATGAAATTGATATGGCAATATCTATCAAGAACCTTACAGTTTCCATCGGCAAAAAAGATATTTTGCACGATGAAAGTGTAGGAATCGCTGACGGGTCCAAAGTTGGCTTAATCGGCAGAAACGGCGTCGGGAAAACAACCCTTATCAAGGCAATTTTAGGGCAAGTGGATTATACAGGCCACATTGAATTTGACGGCAAAGCAGCGCACTTTTCCCAGCACATAGATTTAGACATGGATAAAACCGTGAAACAAACCCTCGAAGAAAGTGCCACAATTCATCACCAAAACCCATTTGAACATGAATTGCGCGAAATTGAAAAACAACTCTCAGGCCCTGTGGCTCATAAAAATGAAGCCCAATTAACCAAGCTAACAGAGCGATACACAGAACTGCAATCAAAAAGGTTTGAACACGCGCCCCCCAAGCCTACAAACAAAATCAAATCAGTTTTGCGAACCCTAAAAGTTCCTGAAACCTGGCTTGGCCAAATAGTAGGGTCGCTCTCCACCGGACAGCGCGCAATTATAGCGCTTGCGCAGATTTTATCCTCCGAAGCTGATTTGCTCTTGCTTGACGAACCAACCAACCATCTCGATTTCAAGCGGCTTGACATTTTGGAAAACTATTTGCGCTACTTCAAGGGAACCGTGCTCATGGTCACCCATGACAGGTATTTTTTGGACCACGTTTGCGACAGCATCCTCAAAATTGAAAAAGGGAAATGGGCCAAATACAACGGAAATTATTCCGATTATGTGAAAACGCGCGAGGCGACATTTGAAGCCCAAAAAACCGCTTACGCGCTTGAAAACAAATACCTTGCAAATGAGAGGGACAAGATTGCGCGCATCGGCAAAAGCCCGCAAAAAGTCACGCAGGGAAAATACCGTGAAAGGCTTCTTGAAAAACGCGGAATCGTGGAAAAGCCCGACATGGACAAATCAAGGTTTAGCACGCGCTTTGAAGCAGCCCCCATTCACGGGGCGTTGGTTTTAGAGTTAAGGGATTTATGTGTCGGATACAAAAAGCCGCTTCTCTCCAACATCAACCTAAATGTCGGCAAAGGCCAGCGAATTATTTTAATCGGGGAAAATGGGATTGGCAAAAGCACTTTATTCAAAACAATTGAAGGCAGGGTGCCGGCAATTTACGGGTAAATAATTTTTGATTCGCAGGCAAAACTCGGTTACATGG
>DASRUO010000125.1:0-4751 GCA_035655375.1 archaeon
AGTGCCGCCGCCCGCCCACGCGTCCTCGTGCACAATGATTTCCTTTTCCGGAATGCCCATTCCATTCACTATCCACAAAAAATATTCTTCCCAGTAAGATTCAATGTCGTAATCTTTCGCCTTTTCAAAATGCAGCTGCCCGAGCATGTCAAAGCACACGTAATGCGAGCCGGTAATGCCGACATTGTCAATGTCGTTGAAGCGCATTGAAAGCTGCGGAATTATAACAGCGTTGCTTTTCGGCTTAATCTCGCCCTTGACAACGAAAGGCTGGAAAGGGTAAACCGAGGCCGCAACCCAGTACACATCCGGGCGCCAGCGCGCCACAACAGGATAGCGTTTATACTCAAAATAACCCAGTTTTTTGAAATAATTTTTGAACTCCTGCCATGTTTCCAGATAATCAAAAGTTTTCCTGCCCGGGGGATTGCCGATAAAAGAGTAGCCGCCGGAGCACGCTGAATCGCCACAAACCTTTCTTTTTGAATCAAGGCTCCAGAAGAATTTCCCGCAATTCCCGCATTTATTCCTTGAAAAGCCGTGCGCTTTCAGCTTCGCTGTGGGATAGTTTTTTTCGGGCTCTTTCGAGGCTTTAAGCTTGAATTCTGCCTTAACCTCTTTATTCGCCTTCATGGAATAAAGAGTGAAATAAAAGGTTTAAAAGGGCTTAAGGGCGGATTCAGGAAAATCAAACCCCGCTTTTCACGCTTTAAAAAAAGAATAAAAGAAGCAGGGAAAGCCCTGCCTTTGAATTCACCATTTGAGCTCGTGCAGCGCCTGCCCGCAGCCGTCACACGTCATGAAGCCTTTCTTGCTCTTGAAAGACTTGTCACCCATTTTGAAAGTGTGGCAGTCGTTGCATACCGCGTACACCATGTCTGAACCTTTCATATCCATTTTTTCCACCTCCGGAAAAAGAGCGTAAATAAGAAACCTTTCCCCTTGGAAGGGTAAATAAATCAAGCGCACGTGTTAATATTTTCAATTAATGTATAAGAGAGTTTAGGCTTGTTTTTTTATTAAAGTTAAAAGAGTGTTTTAAAAGGGTATAACTACGGCAGCTCTGCCCCAATGCCTAAATCAGCCATCAGGTTTTTGTAGGCTTTTTCATTAAGCACCTTGCGCCTGTACTCGAGCTCTACAAAATCCGAATACTTTGAAACAACAGTCTCCCGTACTTCTGGTTTTTTTGCAACAACTCCCATTGCGTACCTTATTCTAGCCTCCAACTGCGCATAATTTAAAGGCCTGGAATGGAAACCTGAAAGAACGCCTTTTCTAGCATTATCCAAATCCTGCCTTCTGAGTTCAACTTCCCTCTCAGCCCTGTTCACATGATGGTCTTGAAGTGTACCGCCATGAATTGATTCTCTCGCAGTACCATCACGCCTTGTTGTCCTGTTGCGGGCCCTCTGGTCAACTTTTCTCATAAATTACAAAAGGCTTTACTGGTTAATAAATTATTTTGCTCAGAAAGGCAGCCTTTCAAACTTCATGTTGTGCGCTTTCGCGACGCCTTCATTACACAATTTTCCCTGCCAGATGTTCACGCCACTCTTGAACCCTGGAATGGAGTTGAGGGCTTTTTCAACGCCCTGCTCAACCATTGCTTCGGCATAAGGAAGCGTTGCATTTGTGATTCCGAAAGTGCTTGTGCGCGGGAAAGCGCCCGGCATGTTCGCGACACAGTAATGCGTGACCTCGCCGACCTTGAATGTGGGATTTGAATGCGTTGTCGGCTTCGAGGTTTCAATGCAGCCGCCCTGGTCAATCGCAATATCCACAATCACGGAACCTGCTTTCATTTTTTTTACAAGTTTTTTTGAGACAAGGTGTTTCGCTTTCTCGCCGGAAACGTAAATCGAGCCAATCACCAAGTCAGCTTCAAGCACTTCCCTTTCAACGTTTTCCGGAGTGCTTTCAACAATTTTCGCTTTAGGGAATTTTTGCACTAAGTCCCCAAAAGTTTTTCCCTGCCTCTGAATGATGGTTACGTCGCCGCCCATTCCCAAAGCGACATCTGCCGCATTGCTTCCGGCGGTGCCTCCGCCTAACACAACAACTTTTGCGGGCGCAACGCCTTCAATTCCCTGCAAAAGTATTCCCCTTCCACCGTTAGGTTTCGCGAGGTAATAAGCGCCTATGTGCGCTGACATCCGCCCCGCTACCCTGCTCATCGGCGCAAGCAATGGCATTCCTTTCCCGTCAGCGCCTGAAACGGTTTCGTAAGCGATGCAGTTCGCGCCGCTTTTCAGCATTGCCTGCGTAAGCTTTTTGCCGGAAGCGAAGTGGAAGTAAGTGAACAGCGTGTGCTTTTTCGAAAAATATTCCAGTTCCCGCTTCACAGGCTCCTTGATTTTCATAATCAAAGAACATTCCTTCAGTATTTCCTTTACCGAGGAAATTTTCGCGCCCGCCACAATGTATTCCTTGTCCGCAAATCCTGAACCTTCACCAGCGCCTTTTTCAACGAAAACTTTCGCGCCTTTAGCCTTAAGCCTCTTTGCTCCTTCCGGAGTCAAAGCGACGCGGTACTCGTTGTCTTTGATTTCTTTCAGAACACCGACATTCAAGGAACCCGCCACCCTAAAAAAATTAAATATTGTAAAGCGGGCAACTATTTAAACGCCTTTGGGCGTGTGCACAGAAGCAGAAAACAGCAAGCGCAAAAACAGCTCTTTTCTTTTAGTGCAGGTTTCAGTTCTTTTCTTTTTTAGTGCAGGTTTTTTCTTTTCTTTCCAAGAAAAGAAAAAAAGTGCTGGAGCAGCAGGACATAAGCCGCCTTCTGTTCAGCCTTGGAAAACCATTAAAAACGGTTTTCTGGTTTTGTTGCAAACCTTGGCCTCGCCGGCATTCGACTGAGCTCCCCGTTTGGGGATTGCACCCTGCTGGAAGCGCGTTTCATCCCAACTGAATGGGTTTCGTTTCTGTTCTCCCAGGCCTCCTTTCGGAGCATGTGTTTCTGCGGGTGGGCGGACTTTCCTCACTTCACGAAGAAGCGATGGCCGGCCGCCTGCTACTCCAATAGTATTGCCCTTTAGGGGGCTTATAAAGCTTGCTGTGAAGGCAAAAATCCGCAGGAAACAATTAATAACATAGGCATGTTTATTTTTATAATGGAGAGAAGGCGAGATTCAAGAAAGAGAGTTCAGCTCACGGAAGCTCAAAAACGGACACAGTTTGAGAGAAGAACCGTTTACGGGTTGCATCGCCAATTGGTGACCGGAAAAATTGGAATTGGGGAAATCAAACACATTCTTTCCGGGAAAGGTTTTTCACCCGCGGAGATTAGAAGAATGGTGAAAGTGTTAGCAGATAAGCTTATGAAGTCAACAAATGAAGGCGTAAAAGCAGGCGGGCGTGTTGCTCTAAGGGGCATTCTTTCAAGAGCGGGAAAGTCAGATTATGTTCAAAAAAGAATTGATAAATTTATTTTAGGCCAAAGGAAAAAACCGTTTAAGCCTAGTCGTGGCCTGATAGCTTTTGCAAAAGAGCACAAAATTGCAGTGCATCAAGCGGACATGGCTGGGAGATATTTATTGCGGGCACAGACTGAATTATACGCCAATGAAAAAGCCAGGGATAATTTCCGTAAAGCCGCGAACAACCCTGTACTTTTTGAATTCATTTTGAAAGAGGTTGTGAGCCCGACAGGCATTAAGTACATCTACCATTTTATGCCTTGAAAAGCGCACCATTCGCAAAAGAAGGTTTTTAATTATGTCAAGAGGCAAAGGCAGTAAAAAACCAAGAACACGAGGCGTTGCCGGTGAAAAGCTTGTTCAAACCGAGACAGTGCACTTGTTTGAGCGATTGAAATCAGGAAGGATAAACCTGAGAAGCCTGCCGCGCATTCTGCAGGACAGGAACCTGCCGCGCGGGGTGCGTGAAATGGTTTTGAAAAATGTCAGCCACGCCTATTCAGTGCATACTTTGGTACCCTACTTTCTCGGTAAGTATGGGAAAGGCGAAATCAATATCCGCCAAATAGAAACGGACTTGGAAAGAAGGAAACTTCCCGGGTTTACCAGGGTTGAAATCATGAAAAGGCTGGCTGATGAACATATGCAAAGGGTTGAGGATGGGCATGTGAAACCCGCAGGCAGAACAAAAGGGTTGGAAGTTCTCCCGATGCATAGGGCAAGGTTAAGCCCTGTCGATGGGAGAATGTTTGAACTGATTGATTCGCACAAGGAAAACCCTTGGAAGGAAAATGGTGAGCTACTCTCTTTTGCAAAGAAAAACAATGTGACAATTCACATGGTTAACAGGTTTTTTTCTGACGAGAGCTCGGCTTCGGAGCATGCGCTGGAGTTGTACAAGTCCGGGGAAGCGCGGGAAAAACTGAGGAGCGCCACCAACAGGCCGATTCTTATTCAGTTTGAACTCGTTGATTATAAAAGCCCGACAAGCAGGAAGTATGTCTATTATTTTTTGCCTTAAATCCGAAATTATCCGCACAATTACCATTCCGACGGCTGGAAAAGTTTTTTTGCACGCTTCTTTTTTAAAAAAAAGTTGCCGTGCATAACGAAAAAGAAAGAAATCTCTTTCTTTTTCGCCAGCGTTTTTCTTTCTCTTTTAGAGAAAGAAAAAGGCTGTGGCATGAAACCCGATTTAGGAGTTCTCTCGGGCTTTTAGTATTGGTGGGCTTAAATTCTCGCCGAAGCTTGAATCTTACACTTCCAACCTATCAACCCGGTCTTTTGCCGGAGCCCTCGTCCCTAGCCTTCAAAGTTTTACCCTTGAAG
>DASRUO010000126.1:0-7256 GCA_035655375.1 archaeon
AACCCAGAACGCGGAAAGGACCGCCGTGAGCGTCGCGAAAAAGTTTTCAAGGGAAGTCAATGAGCACGACTACAAGTTCACGATTTCCTCGAACGCTTCAATTGTTGAGGGCCCGAGCGCCGGCGCCGCAATGACCCTGCTCCTTGTCTCAATGCTTTCGGACAGGCATCCCCCTTCCAATGTGAGCATCACGGGGACAATAAACGAGGACGGTTCGGTTGGCGCGGTCGGCGGAGGGTTTGAAAAGGTGCGCGAGGCGGGCAAAACCGGGGTGAAGCTTTTCCTCATACCCAAAGGCGAGGCGATCCAGACCGTGAAGCTTCCGGAAGGGGTGAAAAGCGTCAACCTTATTGATTATGCGCCGAAAAATTTCGGGGTGAAAGTGGCGGAAGTTGAAACCATTGACGAGGCGTTAAAGTTTGCCTTTTCCGACATTGAGGAAATCGATGTGAATGTTTCAGCGCAGGAATCCGTGCCGGAATTCGTGCCGCAGAAGCTTCTGCTTCCATCGCATTTGGGCTCGTTCAAGGTTCTCACAACCAATTACATCAATAAAACAAGGCAGATAGCCTCCGAGGCGAGGAATGCGCTTTCATCCTCCCTTCTGGAGGACCCTGCGGTGATAAATTTTCTCCTTGAAACCCTCAACGCTTCAGAGCAGACCATTTCCAGGGCTGAAATACTGAACGAGCAGAACTACCTCTACTCAGCTGCAAACTTCGCGTTCCTTGCGCGCGTTAATGCCGTAATGGTGAAAGAGGTTTCAGTCAATCCGAACATTCTTGATGACGAGTCCTCGGTCCTTGACCTGAAGCTTCTGGAACTGCAGCGCGAGTTAAGCAATTTTGAGGGCAGGCTTTCGGGCAACATGCCGAGGCAGGGCTTTGAATGGTTTGTGTCAGCGCAGCAGCGCTTCACTTACTCAAAAATCTCGGTTTCAAGGCTTTTAAGCAGTGAAACAATTGTTGTCGGCGGAACGGATGAGGACAAAACGGTTTTGGCGCTGCAGAGGCTGCAGGATTACGCTTTCGCCGCGGCGTGGCTTGACGTTTCCAAGGACTTTTACAACCTTTCAGCCGAAAGCGATGATTTCGTTGCGCCTTCCCCTGTGCTTGCGGCTGACGCGAACAGGCTTTTAGCTGAAGCTGAAAAGTCTCTTGCGGAAGTGGGCGGTGAAGCCGGCAAGGAAGACATTTTGAGGCGCATTGATTCCGCAAAGGCTGAATTGGGTGAGGGATGGTTTGAGGCCGCGCTGATTGACGCTGCTTCAGCCAAGGCTTTGGCCGACGCCGAAAACCTTTCCGCCGGGAAAAGCAATGATGATTTGAGGCAGCTGCTTCAGGACAAAATAGTTTCCGTTGAAGCCGGAGTCGCAGATTCAAACTCCGGCAACGGCTGGGCAGAATTATACCTTGACCATGCGAAGTATTTCCTCGCGTCCGCGGACTATTACAGCGATAAAGGCCTTGAATCCAGCGCTTCAGGAAACCTTGCCAGCGGCCTGAGCCTTGCGCTTCTCTCTGAAAATGTTTTCAGCGCCTCCTCGCTGGTTGCCGGCGCCTATGCTTCCGCGCCGGCTGTGCAGGAAGACAACGGGCCTGTGCCTGTTTCAGTGCCTGTGCTTGGCGGGAATGCGGGGGAGCAGGGCGGTTCACTTTACATTATTTCCGCTGCCGTGTTTTTCCTCGGCTTCGGATTGGCTGTATTGTTGGTGGTTCTGATGTTCGGCGCGCTTGCCCGCTCTAAAAGGGTCCGGAATAAATCGCTTTTGATGGAAATGGCTTCGGTTGAAAAATCAATAAAGGAAATTGAAGGCCAGTACGCGGAAGGGAAAATGAAGAAGGAAGACTTTGAAAGCCTAAAGTATAAATATGTTGAAGAGCTGCAGTTTTTGGAGCTTGAGCGCAGGAAACTTGCAACGCACACGCTTTCAGCCGACGCCTTTGCGAGCGAGATTGACGCGTACAATGAGCGCATGAGGGAGCTTAAGAGGCACTTGAAGGAAAAAATAATCTCGCACGAAGAGTTTGAGGCGAGAACCTCTGAGTACATTGAAAGCATTTCCTCGCTCAAGGAAAAGCTTGAAGCCGAAAGGAAGGCCGTTGCAGATGAGAGGAAAGAGTTTGAAAGCGGGGGCGTTGAGGCGCTGATGAAAAAGAGCAAGCCGATGCTTCCGGTTGCAATGGGAAATGAAGAGCCGGCGGTTGTTCCAGCAAAGGGTGAAGTGAAAGTGAAAAAACAGCCGCCCGAAAAAACCAAAAAGCCGGCCCCGTCCAAAGCGGTTAAGGCTCGGGCGAAGCAAGCGCCGAAAAGGATTAAGGTGAAAAAAGGCGGGAAATATCCAAAAAAGCAGGTTTCAAAGAGGCCAACCAAACCAAAACAATGATTCCGCGGCTTCGCCTTCACAGCCGTTTCTGCCTTTTCTTTTTCTCCTGTTCGAATTTCAATATTTCCTTTTCCCAGTACTGGTTCAATTCAGGGTATTTTGCCGTGCGCTGTTTTTCCCTGTGCTCCGCGATGCGCTTGTCAAGCGATTCAACTGCTTTCTTGTACTTGGCTTTGCTCACTTTTTCACCAGCGCTTCTGTTTTAATGAACTCAATTTTTGCGGCTTCAAACAATTTTTCCGCATCTGAAACAAGGATTTTGATCGTTGTTTTCCTTTCATCCCTTTCAGCCCTGTAGGCTTCAATGAGATTGTCCGCGGTTTTTCCGGTGAAGCCATGGCTTTTCAGGAGCCCCGCAAATTTTTTGCCTGAAAAACCTGCGCGTCTTTTAAAGCACTGGATTATAAAGAGGCCTTTCATCCTCAGTATTAAAGAGTATATTGCGGTGTTTGAGTCCAGGAATTCCTTGCCCCTGCCCGCTTCAATCAGTTCCTTTGTTTTTTTGAATGCGCCGAGGGTGTCGCCAAGGAATTCCCCGAAATCAGGGTTTGCCCTTATTTTCCTCAATTCCTTGAGAAGGCTTTCGTTGAATATGGGCTTTGCTTCATTGATTGCCTGCTGGAGGAATAGTGTGGGGTCGGCCTTGATTTCTTCAGTGAATTCTTCCCTTGTTTTGAGAAGGAAGTCAAGCCTGCCGATTTTTCCAACGCTGATTTTTTTGTCTGTTATGGCAAGGATATCTATATCTGATTTTTCCGTCTGCTCGTTTCTCGCATGGCTGCCGAAAAGAAAAACCCCCTCAACGCTGCTGAGGAAAGGCTTCAAAGCCTCCATCGCCCCGCCTTCAATGTCCAGGGGCTTCTTTTCAAGGACCACCAAGACCTTTTTCCCGATCCACTTTTTCTGCGTGTAAACAATGCTCCCGTTCCCGAACTTAACCACTTCCTTTTCCACCGATTCCTGCACATCCACGGTCTTCAACATAGTATATACTAGTATATACTAAAACTTTAAAAGGGTTTTTGTGCGAGCCCGCGGGGCCGGAAACGCCTAAAATGGGGTGAAATTCGCAGTGAGTGGAATGTTTTGAGGGCAAAAATCAAGGAAGGGCTATTGAAAACTAAATCCCAGACAATATCAGGGGAACGAAAACCAGTGAAACAATAGCCATCATTTTAATCAGGATATTGATTGACGGACCAGAACAATCCTTGAACGGGTCTCCAACAGTATCCCCCACAACAGCGGCCTTGTGCGTGGGGCTTCCCTTGCCGCCGTAAGCGCCGCCTTCAATGAACTTTTTCGCGTTGTCCCACGCGCCCCCAGAATTGGCCATGGAAATGGCCTGTGCAACCCCGACAATCAGGGCTCCGGCAAGCATCCCTCCTAAAGCCTCGGTTCCTAGCAGCAAACCCACCGCAAAGGGCGCAATAACAGCCATTACCCCGGGCAAAATCATCTGTTTTAGTGCCCCCTGCGTTGAAATTTCAACGCATTTCGCATAATCCGCCTTCGCCTTGCCTTCCATTAAGCCCTTAATCTCCTTGAACTGCCTCCTAACTTCCTCAATCATTGCGAAAGCGGCTTTTCCAACCGCGTTCATTGTCATGCTGGAAAACAGGAATACGAGCGCCGAGCCGATGAATAAGCCAACAATGGTTAGGGGGTTTAAAATGTTTATTGATTCAAGGTGCACGGCCTGCCCGTAAGCAGAGAAAAGCGCCAAAGCCGTCAATGCCGCGGAGCCTATCGCAAACCCTTTCCCTATTGCGGCTGTTGTATTGCCGGCACTGTCCAAGGCGTCAGTCCTTTTCCTTATGTTTGCGCCGAGGCCTGCCATTTCAGCTATCCCGCCGGAATTGTCGGAGACAGGGCCGTAAGCGTCAACCGCGAGGCTTATGCCGAGAGTTGAAAGCATTCCAACCGCGGCTATTGCCACGCCGTAAAGGCCTGCGAACTGGTATGAAACAATTGTTGCGAGCGCGATGAATAAAATCGGCAAGGCTGTTGATTCAAAGCCCAAAGCTATGCCGCTGATGATGTTGGTTGCGTCCCCTGTCTGTGAGGCTTTGGCAAGCCTTTTCACAGGGGCATAATCGGCGGAAGTGTAATACTCGGTAAGCAGGCCCACGATTATTCCGGCGGCAAGGCCGGCAACTATTGCAATGAAAACCCCCAAAGCCGTGTAAGTTGTTGCGCCATCAATAAAAGTTTCAGGCAATAATCCTAAAGAGGTCGCCGCGAAATATGAAAGAACTATTACAATTATTGAAGCCGCAAACAGGCCCGCCTTGAGGCCGTTGCTTATCCCCTTTTCATCCTTCGCGTTCACGAAAAAGCTCCCTATTATTGAAGCCACGATTCCGATGGCGGCTATCAGCAGGGGGAAAAATATTGCGTTTCCGCTGAAAATCAGCGCCCCCAACACCATTGCGGCAATGATGCTGCCGACATAGCTTTCAAAAAGGTCCGCGCCCATTCCCGCGACATCGCCGACATTGTCGCCTACCAAGTCGGCTATAACGGCGGGGTTTCTCGGGTCGTCTTCCGGAATGCCTGATTCAACTTTTCCAACCAAGTCAGCCCCCACATCAGCGGCCTTGGTGTAAATGCCGCCGCCGACCCTCGCGAACAACGCGACAGAGCTTGCGCCGAGCGCGAAGCCCGTGACAATTGTAATATCATTGAAGAGCCAGAACATCAGGACAATGCCGATAATTCCCAAGCCTGAAGCCGCGAAGCTTAAAATCGTGCCGGAGGAAAACGCTATTTTAAGCGCTTCACCGATGCTTTTAGTTGCCGCCTGCGCCGTCCGCACATTCGCTTTCGTTGCGCCGTTCATGCCGAGAAAGCCCGCAAGGATGCTGCTTACCGCGCCGAAAACGTATGCAACCGCCGTCGCGCCGTTGATTACGAGGAAAAGCAGTGCTGCCATTAAAACAATGAAAACCGCGAGAATTGAATATTGCTTTTTGAGGTAAGCGAAAGCCCCCTCCCTTATAAAGCCTGAAATCTCCCTCATTTTGGCGTTTCCCGCGGGTTTCCTTTCAATGGAAACCATGCTGTAGCCGGCAAACGCCACGCCGAGAACGCCTGTGAGAAACAATATTTCCAGAAACATTAAATTCACGCTGATTGTTCAAAAAATCAAGAAATTTTATTTATTTCTCCAGCAAAAGGTATAAATAGCTTAGCCGGCGCCATCCCGCGCGGATTCAGGTTCCGCGCCCATTGCCTGTTCGGCGCTTTCACCCGCCTATCCTGAGGCCTCTGATTCCGGGCCTTCTTTGCCTGGGGCTTTATCCGCAACTTTCACGCTTTTTTTCCTGCCGTGGCCTCTCCTGTTTCTGCCCTGCCAGGCCGCCAAAAAATCGCCAAACGAAAAAGCAGCCCGCATCCGCATTTAAGGCTGGGCCGCCGCTTCCTCTGCGGCGCCGCTTTTATATTCCCCTCTCGGCAGTTTCAGCCCTATCACCGAACTCTTGTGCCTGTTCAATGCAACGCCGATAATCTGGTCCGCCTGATTGATGACTGAATCATTGTGGCTTATTGAGATGAACTGGCTTTTCCCGCTAATGGATTTAATCATCCTGCCGACCTTTACGGAGTTTTCCTTGTCCAACGCCGCGTCAACCTCATCAAAGATGTAGAACGGCGCCGGCTCAAATGATTGAATCGCAAAAAGGAATGCTAAGGCAGTTAAACTTTTCTCGCCGCCGCTCATCGCGTCAATGCTTTTCAATGTGTCTTCCTTGTACTTCGCCTGAATAAGCAGCCCGCCTTCAAGAGGGTTCAATGAGTCGCCCAATTCCAATTTTCCTTCACCCTCGAAAAAATTATAATACAGCTCGGAAAATTTCGCGCTCACGTGGTTGAAGCATTCCATGAAAACGTTCAGCTTTTTCACCTCAATCTTGTCAATCATTTCAAGCACAGCCTTTCTTTCCTCTTCAAGCTTCAAAGCCTTTTCCCTTACCTCATCAACCTCTTTCCTGTAAGAGCCAAAGTTTTCAAGCGATTTCATGTTGATTGCGCCCAAGGATTCAACCTCCTTATCGATTTCGGGAATCCTTTTCTTCAGGTCGTTGAGCCTGAACTCCTGCAAAGCCTTCACGCCATCGTATTCCTTGAACTCTTCCTCCAAATCAACGATGCGCACCTCGTTCCTTGACTGCTGCAAATTGAATTCGTTCAATTCCCTTTCCTTCGCGTCAACTTTGAGTGAGAGCTCCTCCCTCTTCTGCGAAATGTTCGCGATTTTTGTCGTGAGCCTTCCCTTTTCTTCTTCCAGCAGCTTGTTGGCCCTGTTAGCCTTTTCAAGCTCCGCCTCCATTTTTTCAAGCTGTTTGGCTTCCTCAATTTTTTCCTGCTCCATTGCCCCCAAAGATTTTTTCAGCTCCACGGTTTCCTTTTCAATTTTTTCGGATTCGTGCGCGTGAGATGAAAGCCTGCTTTCAATGACCTGTTCAAGCTCTGTTGAAAGCTTTGTGGCTGAATTTTCCATCGCGCTTTTCCCCTCGTTCAGGGAATGCATTTTTTCAATCAATGCGTTCATCTCGGCGTTTGCGGGGCCTTCCCTGAACTCTTTCACCTTCGCCTCCGCTGAAACGCGTTCCTTTTCAAGCGCTTCAATGCTTTTCGCCAGCAAATTTTCTTCTGCCTGTGCCTTCTCAATTTCCTTTTGGTCAAGCATTTTCCTGTGCAGCGGGATTTTTTCCCTAAGCTTCAAAAGCTGTTCCTCAATGCCGTGGAAGGATTTCAAAAGGGTTCTGGCTTCATGCAACTCCCTTTCCTCGGCCTTCAGCCTGGCGCTTTCATCCGCGAGCTTCGCGCGCGCCTCTTCAAGCCCCTTCACCCTTGCCTTGAGCGC